>JALVEU010000325.1 GCA_027030565.1 Gammaproteobacteria bacterium
CTCACCGAACCAGTTGCACTGGATCTCGCCCTTGCTGTGCTTGTAGAGAACGATGGAGGGTCCTTCCTCCAGGATCTCGATGATCTCGCAATGGCACTCTTCGTGGCGGCAGTGTCGCCCGATGAGATCTTGCAGGACGTCGACCAGATCTGCGGCCATCCGAACGGGTTCCGCCATGAAGTGGGAGATATTGGAACGCACCCTATGTTACCAGGGTTTTTTCCGGCTGGAACGCCTGCTCCTCCGGCATGCCCTGTTCAGGGGCGGGGAGACGCCGCCCCTGGTCCGCGAGCTGGTGTGGAGTGCCGACGCTGTCGCAGTGCTCCCCTACGATCCGCGTCGCGACGCCGTGGTGTTGGTCGAGCAGTTCCGGGTGGGGGCCCTGGACAATCCGGCGGGACCCTGGATGCTGGAGATCGTGGCCGGCCTGCTGGACGAGGGCGAACGGCGCGAGGATGCCGCGGCCCGGGAAACCCGTGAAGAGACCGGCTGCCGGCTCCTGGACCTGATCCCGATCCAAGAGTATTACTCGACGCCGGGCGGCTTCAAGGAGCGCGTCTCCCTCTATCTGGGGCGGGTGGATGCAGCAGAGGCCCGCGCCCTCTCCGGCCGTGCCGATGAGGACGAGGACATTCGGGTGCACGTAATGGACGCCGAGGAGGCCATCGGCCGTATGAACCAGGGCCTGTTCGACTCGGCACAGCCCATCATCGCGCTCCAGTGGCTCGCGGCGCATCGCGATCTCGTGCGCGGTCGTTGGGGGTGAACGGCCGCCGGGGGCCGATGCGGCCGGGTTCGGGCGGAGCGTGGTCCGCGTCGTTTCGGACGCCCCTCAGGGTTCCAGCCGGTCCACGCGGACCTGGACCAGCTCTCGCTGCTCGGTGCGTTGCACGTCCCACTGCAGGAGGTCTCGATCGGTCCGCATGCGGCGCTCGCGGATCCCACCCAGTGTGATCCACTGGCCGAGATGTGCGGTGACCACGGTGTCGAGCTCGGATTCACCGCGAGGCCCGGCGCTGCGCACGGTGAGCTGCACACGGTCCCCGCCCGTGAGCTGTGCGATGACTTCGAGCTCACCGGCCCCGCGCAGCAGAGCGGGAACGCCCTCCACGGCGCGTACCGGCTGTTCCCGCCAGACCCGTCGGACCCGGTCCCGACTCTGCCCTTGTACGGTGACTCCGGGGCCGTCGGGTGCCCCTGCCTGCAGCCGTAGGTCCCCGGACTCGATCTGCACTCCAGCGCCGAAGGCGCGGTGCGCACCTGTGGTTTGCGGCGTTCGACGCACGGTGATGAGCAGATTCGCCGGAGCCTTGTCGATCCGGCGGATCAGGGCGCGGATCCGGGCGGCGGTCCCGGGGTCGGCCCGCAGGATCAGGTCCTGGCCCGAGGCGCTGAGGGCGTCTTCAGGGCCCAGAAGCGGCCGGATCACGGGCAACACCTCGGCCGCCATGCGGTGGTGCAGGGGGATCACGCTGATGTCCCCTGCGGCGGAGATGGCGGCCCAAGCCGTCGTCCAGAGTACCAGGAACGTGCGCCGCCCCAGCATCGAGCTCCTCAGACGCCGAGCCGGCGCAGGTCGGGGTCCAAGACGGCCGAGACCCACATGATCTCGAACTCCCCGCTCAGCTCTCGGAGCTCCTGCGCCGCGGAGAACCAGGCTGTGGCGGTGTATCGGTCCGGGTGCGGCATGCGCATGAGACCGGCCTCGTCGGCCAGGAGCCAGGTCTCATGGAAGCCCGCGAAGTCCTCGCTCTGCCTGCGGATCGCCATGCGGCTGCTGAGGCGTTGCGAGAGTCTGAGCAGCGGGTGATCCACCCGTGCGAGGGCCCGGGCATCCTGGACCAAGACGCGCACCCGCGCACGGCGGTGCGCGCGCAAGAAGGCCGAGAGGGTGGACTCCAGCCTTGGATCGCCAAAGATCCGGAGGTCCAGGCGCGGCGCGGCGATCCAGACGCGGTCGCGTGCCTGACGGCTCAGTGCCCACACCGCCTCGCGCACCACTTCGCGGCCCTCGAGCGGGATCTCCCCGGGGGTCTCACCCAAACGAGCGGCACGCAGTGGTTCCGTGGAGGCGTTTGTGCCCATGGTATTCAGGTGAGCCGCCGGGCCAGGACAGTGGCGTCGCCTGTGTAGCGTTCGGGGGTGAGTGAAAGGAGCTCGGCCTTGGCCTGCTCGGGGATGGGCAGGTTCTGGATGAAACGGCGCAGGGTTTGGGGGTCGATGCGCCGGCCGCGAGTCAATTCCTTGAGCCGTTCGTAAGGGCGGTCGACGCCGTAGCGGCGCATCACCGTTTGTACGGCCTCGGCGAGGACCTCCCAATTCTCCTCCAGGTCCTGCGCCATGCGCTGCGGATCCACCTCGAGCTTGTCCAGGCCGCGCAGCACGGACTGGTAGGCGATGAGGCTGTGCGCAAAACCCACCCCCAAGTTGCGCAGCACCGTGGAATCGGTGAGGTCGCGCTGCCAACGCGAGACGGGGAGCTTGGCAGCGAGGTGGGCGAACAGGGCGTTGGCCAGACCCAGGTTGCCCTCCGCATTCTCGAAATCGATGGGATTGACCTTGTGGGGCATGGTGCTGGAACCCACCTCGCCGGCCACGGTCCTCTGCCGGAAGTAGCCCAATGCGATGTAGCCCCAGGCATCCCGACACCAGTCGGTGAGGATCGTGTTGAACCGTGCAATGGCGTCGAACAGCTCGGCCATGTAGTCGTGCGGCTCGATCTGCGTGGTGTAAGGATTCCAGGCGAGGCCCAGCGACACCACGAAATCCTGCGCCAGGGACTCCCAGTCGGCCTGCGGATAGGCCACCCGGTGCGCATTGTAGTTGCCCACTGCACCGTTCATCTTGCCCATGAGGCGGACCTCGGCCACCTGACTGCGCTGGCGTTGCAGCCGATGGACGAAGTTGGCGATCTCCTTGCCCATGGTGGTGGGAGAGGCCGGCTGGCCGTGCGTGCGGGACAGCATGGGCTGTGCGGCCAGCTCGTGAGCCATGGAACGCAGCACGTCGATCAGGCGGTCCATGGCGGGGAGCAGGAGGGTCTCCCGTCCCGCCCGCAGCATGAGGGCGTAGGCCAGGTTGTTGATGTCCTCGGAGGTGCAGGCGAAGTGGAAGAACTCGCGCACGGGTGCGAGCTCTTCGTGCCCGGCCGTTCGTTCCTTGAGGAAGTACTCGACCGCCTTGACGTCGTGGTTGGTAGTGCGCTCGATCTCCTTGACGCGCCGGGCATCGGCCTCGGAGAAGTCTTCGGCCACGGCATCCAGGAAGGCGCGCGCCTCGCGCGAGAGCGGTGGGACCTCGGCGATGGCGGGATGTGCCGCCAAGGCCTGCAGCCAGCGGACCTCGACGAGTACGCGGTGGCGGATGAGGCCGAACTCACTGAAGATGGGGCGCAGGGCGGCGGTCTTGCCGGCGTAGCGCCCATCGATCGGGGAGACGGCGGTGAGAGGGCTGAGCTCCATACGGAGGGTCGAGGCTGGCCGGACCGGGCGCTGAGTATACTACGCGCCTGCGCGCAACGAGGGCCGAACCATGACACAGCGCGAATATCGGACCGAGCGGGACAGCATGGGCGAGGTGCGTGTGCCGGCCGAGGCCTTGTACGGTGCCCAGACGCAACGCGCGGTCGACAACTTTCCCATCAGCGGATTGCGCATGCCTCGCCTGTTCATCCGCGCGCTCGGCCTGGTCAAGGCGGCGTGCGCGCGGGTCAACGCGGAGCTGGGTGCCCTGGAGCCGGATTTGGCGGAGGCCATCGAGCGCGCCGCCAATGCGGTGGCCAGCGGGGAATACGATGGACATTTCCCGGTCGACGTGTTCCAGACCGGGTCCGGTACGAGCACCAACATGAACGCCAACGAGGTCATCGCCCGACTGGCCAGTGAGTCCCTGGGCCGGCCCGTACATCCCAACGACCACGTCAACCGCAGTCAGAGCTCCAACGACGTGATCCCCACGGCGTTGCATGTGAGCGCGGCGTTGGGATTGGAGGAGCAACTCCTACCCGCGCTGCGCCTGTTGGCGGCGATGATCGAGCGCAAGGCCGAGGCGCTGCGTGAGGTGGTCAAGACCGGGCGCACGCACCTGATGGACGCGCTGCCGCTGACGCTGGCGCAGGAGCTCGGCGGCTGGGCGGCACAGGTGCGCTATGGCATCGAGCGCATCGAGACCACGCAGCCGCGGATCCACGAACTCGCCATCGGTGGCACGGCAGTGGGCACCGGTCTCAACGCGCCGCAGGGCTTCGGCGAGCGGGTGGCCGAGGAGCTCGCACGCGTCTGCCGCCTGCCGTTTCGGCGCAAGCCCAACCTGTTCGAGGCGCTCAGCGCCCAGGATGCCGCTGTAGAACTCTCAGGGCAGCTGCGCACGGTGGCCGTGAGCCTCATGAAGATCGCCAACGACCTGCGCTGGATGAACTCGGGCCCGTTGGCCGGACTCGCCGAGATCCGGCTGCCCGCACTGCAGCCCGGGAGCAGCATCATGCCCGGCAAGGTCAACCCGGTGATTCCCGAGGCCGTAACCATGGTCTGTGCGCAGGTCGTCGGCAACGATGCCACCATCACGCTGGCCGGGCAGTCGGGCAATTTTCAGCTCAACGTCATGTTGCCGGTGACGGCCTACAATCTGCTGCAAGCCATCGAGATCCTTGCAAGCGCCTCGACCCTGTTGGCCGACAGTGCGGTGGAGGGCTTCCAGGTCAATGAGGCTCGTATTCGTGCGGCCCTGGACCGCAATCCCATCTTGGTGACAGCCCTGAATCCCATCATCGGCTATGACCGGGCGGCAGCCATCGCCAAGCGCGCCTATGCCGAGGGGCGCCCGATCCTGGAGGTGGCCCGGGAGATGACCGATCTGTCCGACGCCGAGTTGCGGCGCCTGCTGGACCCGCGGCGCTTGTGTGGCGAAACCGGACCCCTTTCATCGGGTCAAACCGTTGCGCCCGACGGAAACACCACATGACACAAGGGGTCATCCGGGTAGGCTAACCGGCGAACGGAAATTGCCGATAGGGGGACCGAATCATGAGCAAACGGAGATTGCTATGGGTCGGAGCGGCGCTGGTCTGGTTCGCCTCCATTGGGTTGGCGACCGCCGCAGAGGACTTTCCGGGGCGGGCGATGTACTGGTCTGTGCCGGTGATCGGCACCGAGGAGCTCGCCCGGAGGTTTCCGGAATTCAGCATCGTGGACGTGCGCTCGGCCTATGAATACAACACCCTGCACATCAAGGGTGCCACCAACATCCCCTTGTCCAGTCGGGGCTTCGTGGACGCTGTTCGCGAGCTGGTCAGGGCCGAGGGCAAGCCGGTGGTCTTCTACTGCAATGGTCATACCTGCATGAAGTCCTATCAGGCGGCCACCAAGGCGCAGAAGGCCGGGCTCACGCAGGTCTACGCCTATGACAGCGGTATCTTCGACTGGGTCAAGGCATATCCCGAGCAGGGTGTGTTCCTCGGGAAGTCACCGGTGCCCTTGGACCGGCTGCTGAGCAAGGAGCAGCTCCAGGCGCACATGCTGCCGCCTGCGGAGTTTGCCAAGCGGGCCCGCGCAGAGAACGGGATCATCCTGGACGTGCGGGATCCGGCGCAGCGCGAGGGGATTTCCCTGTTCCTCGGCCGCGAGCGCGACGTGCCGCTCGACAACCAGGCCATCGCCAAATACGTCCATCAAGCCAAGAAGGAAGGCCGGCCCCTGTTCATCCTGGACGCCGTGGGCAAGCAGGTGCGCTGGCTCCAGTACTTCCTTGAGCAGGAGGGACTGCATGACTACTACTTCATGCAGGGCGGCGCCAGGGCGTTCCTGCGAGACTTGATCGCAGGCGAAATCGGCAGCGGATGAGGGGCGGCCACGGGTGTCACCGCCCCCTTGGCAAGGACGTAGCGCACGGTTTACCGATGTAAAAAAACCACGCGGCTGTGGTAAACTTCCGACAAGCCATTGGGGGGGCACGGTCGCGGCAGGGCCGTGCCTCCCGGATATCAGGAAGCGTGCAACGACCTTTCGACTCGGGAGAATGGAACATGAAACAGTGGGGAATCTCAATGTGCTCCGGGGTGGCCCTCTCCCTGGCGGCATCGTGGGGCCATGCCTATGAGATGGGCACGTACGAGTACGGGCTGCTCGTACCCAACGTCGTCCACAACGGGGTCAGCGACACCACCGCCGTGGGGCTCATCGCCGATGGATGCGGTGTTCCCGAGATCGATGTGTACTGGACCTTCTTCGACAACAACTCCAAGCACGTCACCGATGGGGTCTTCAGGATGACCAACTCCGATGTCTACGCCTTCGTCTGGGCGGAGCACTCGGGACTGGGCCTGGAGGGCACACACGGGTATCTCACTTTCTTCGTCGACACCAATGGCGACGGTGCCCTGGATCCCAGGGACGTGCCGGCTGGCAAGTGCCTCGCGGCCGAGGCCTTCCACGTGGTGGCCGCGGACAACGATGTCGCCTACGTGCCCGTCTGGCCCGTACGGCCGTCCAATCTGAACGGGGGGCAGATTCCCGACCTCACGCTCCTGGACAAGACCACCCTGGTGACGCTGCAGGAAGGTGCCCAGGATCGGGTTGGCGCTGGGGGCAACGAGACGCTGGTCATGCGTTATTCGATCAGCAACGGGGACACGACGGACATCGTCGTCTGGTCCGCGGAATCCATCGGTGGGCCGAACGTCCTCTACACCGTCAACATGTTCGACGACGAGGAGAACCGCAAGTCCCTGAACTTCGCACTCCCCAACGAGGAACAGAACATCATCGACCCTGCCGCGATCACCGGGCGGCCGGCCGACTTCGTCAATGGCTTCATCGAATGGGCGACGCCCGACGATGGCCTGGGTCAGTACACGAATACCGTGGGTGGGTTCGAAGGGGCCTCCGCCAACGGGATCGTCAGCTACAGCGTGATCCGCAGCAGCAGCTTCAGCGCGCGGCAGACGGTGCTCAACCCACATCATCCCTGATCCCGCGCGGTTGGAGCGGGCATGGAAAAGGCGGGCCGCGGCCCGCCTTTTCCCGTTCGGCCCTCTAGCGGACGGGGGAGACCCGCAGCAGGTCCGGTGCAGTGACGATGTGGAGCCGGGCATGCGCCGCGCGCAGCGCTCCTTCCACCGCCTGCGGGTCCGGCCCGCGGGCAAACACGAAGCCGAGGTAGCTGTCCCCTTCGGGCAGTGGCACGAGACGGTCACCCTCCCGCTTGGTGATGTGGACGTCTTCGACGTACCGGATCTTATGTGCCTCCAACACCCCTTCCACCCGCCGCAGGATACCTGCGCGGGGCGTGGGGAGCATGAGGACCCCGGCCGCCTCGCCCGTGGTCTCGACGGGCAACGGGCGCCCTGCTGCATGGGCCGCCACCAGTTCCTCCAATCCATGACCGGTGCCGAAACGCAGGAGCTGCCCGCAGTGCCCGCCGATGGTGCGTGAGGCCACTTCCAGGATCCAAGGCCTTCCATGGGCATCCACGCGCAGCTCTGCGTGGATCGGGCCGTGCACCAGACCGTAGGCGGCGCAGGCGGCTACCGTGGTCTCCAGCAGCCGTTGCCTCGTTGCGGCATCCACCCGCGCTGGCGTGATGTAGTACGTCTCTTCGAAGTAGGGTCCTTCGAGCGGATCCGGCTTGTCGAACAGCGCGAGCGGCTCGAGTCGGCCGTCCGTGAGCAGGGCCTCCAG
>JALVEU010000326.1 GCA_027030565.1 Gammaproteobacteria bacterium
CACGCCTCTGGAAACGCCACAACGTGAATCCCAGCGGGGCCACCAGCCAGAACAACAATGTCCCCCACAAAGTCCACAAGCCGAGCCCGGCCCGGGCCGCCACACCACTCATGCCCGCCAGCTGTGCAACGCCCTCGGCGCCGGTCAGGTTCAGGATCCGATAGGCATCGGTCGGATTGATCACCATCAGGCTCGCGAACAGCGTCTGGCCGATGCGCTGCCGCTGGTCTGCCAGGAGTAGGCCCAGCAGCGCCAAGTCGTAGAGGACCACGAACAGCAACCACAAACCCAGCGCGAGCCCGGCTGCCGTGGCCCGCTCCCGAACTACCACACTGACACCGTAGCCGAGGGCCAGGAATACGGTCCCCAGCAGCAGGGAGCTTCCCATCATCGTCAGATAGGCCTGCCACCCTGCGGCCCCGCCCTCCCCCAATGCGAGCACGGCCAATGCCACGCCGCCGTACCCCAGTCCCACGGCCAACCCGAGAATCATGGTGTGGCCCAGGAACTTCCCGATCACCACCTGCCAGCGTGCCACCGGATAGGTGAGCAGCAGCAGCATGGTCCCGCGCTCGAACTCGCCCACCAGGCTGTCGTATGCCACCATCAGCGCGATCAGGGGCAACAGGTACACGCTCAAGCTCGCCAGACTCACCACGTTGACCTCCAAGGGGTCGGCCCGGACGGCCCCGACCGGTGCCGAGCCCACCAGGGCCAGGAGGAGGGCGAAAGCGGCGAGCAGCAGAACGCTCGCCGCCACCCAGCGGTTGCGCAGGCCGTCGCGCAACTCCTTGGCTGCCAGGATCCAGACCGCGTTCATTGCGGTTGTATGCCGGCCATGTAGTGCATGTAGACGTCGTCCAGGCGGGGCGGCACGATGTCGATGTCGCGCACCACTTCTCCCAGCGCCGCCATGCGACGCAGGATCGCCATCTTCTCGGTTCCGAGGCAGCGGATCTCGATGCTGTTCGCATCCGCATGCTGCACGTGCAGATCCCCGCCGAGCCGTTTGGCCAGCTCCAGACCCCGCCCCCGCTCGACCCGGACGAACACACGCAGCGGGAGACGCACCCGCGCAGTGAGTTCCTCCAGGGTTCCGTGGGCGACCAGCGTGCCTTGGCGCATGATGGCGATGCGGTCGGCACGGGCCTCCACCTCGTGGAGGGCGTGCGAAGAGATCAACACCGTCGAACCCGCGTCCCGCAGCTCGGTTATGATCTCGTAGAAGTAGCGGCGCAGGGCCGGGTCCAGGCCCGTGGTGGGCTCGTCCAGCAGCAGCAGCCGGGGATGTCCCAGCATGGCCTGAGCCAAGCCGAGCCGCTGGCGCATGCCCTTGGAATAGGTGCTCACGCGCCGGTTCCTGGCCCCGCCTAGACCGACCCGGTCCAGCAACCGCTCGCAGTGCCCCACAGGTTCTCCCTTGAGGCGCGCATAGAAACGCAGCACCTCGCGGCCGGTCATGGCCTCATGGAACGCCACGCTCTCGGGCAGGTAACCGATCATACCCCGCACGCCAGCCGCACTCCGAGCGGCCGGATCTATCCCGAGGCTGCGAATGTATCCGCTGGTGGGCCGGGTGAGCCCCAGAATCAGTTTCATCAAAGTGGTCTTGCCCGCACCGTTGTGGCCCACCAGGACCAGGCTCTCCCCGGGACGGACGGTGAGGCTCAGATCATGCACCACGGGCCTGTCCCCGTAGTGCTTGGTGACGGCCTCGAGGAGGACAGGGGGTTCCGGACCCGTTGCTGGAGACTCAGCCGCTGCGACGGCCATTGCGGACACCGGCATCCACACGCTCCACCACTCCCCGGCTCCGGGAACGGTTCCAGCCGGTGCGTGACGGGGGCGGATTCATCAGCGGGGTAATGC
>JALVEU010000327.1 GCA_027030565.1 Gammaproteobacteria bacterium
CCGCCACCGAGGTGGTATGGAGCAACCGGTTGTCGGAAAAATCCGGGTCCGTGGGGGTGCCGTACACCATGGCGCGCAGACGCAGCGTGCCGGCCCGCAGCGGCGTCACCCCGAACACCAGGTCCACCGCATCACCACCCGACAGGCTGCCCAGCGCACACCGGTACGTGCCCCGCGAACCCCGGCAGCCCGCCGGGGGCTGCACCCGCACCACCGAGCCGAAGTAGCGCAGGTACACCAAGACCCGGTCCACCGTGTCCGGCCCCTGGTTGACCACCCGCACCGTCTGCTCGAACCGTTGTCCACGCAGCGCCGGCGCCACACTGTCCTGCACCGACAGGGCCAGATCCCCGGGGACACCGCCGCCCCCACCGGTCACCGTGGTCGACTCGCCGGCCGTGTCGTTGACCGCCACCGGGTCCGGCTCGTTGCCCTGCACCGTCACCCGGTTGTGATGCGTACCGGCCGCCTCGGCCCGTACCCGGATGCGCACCGTGGTCTGCGTCCCGCTGCCCAGCACCCCCAGCTCACAGCGCACCACCGCCCCGGACTGCGTACAGCTGCCCTGCCCGGCACTGGCCGAGACATAGCTCAGCCCCGCCGGCAGCGTGTCGCGCACCACCACCCCGCTGGCCTCCCCGGGACCGGCGTTGCGCACCGTCACCACGTACTCCAGCGTCTCGCCCACACCCACCGGGTCCGCCGTGTCCCGAACCTCAACACCCAGATCGGCCCCGCTCACGGGTACCACCCGGGCGCTCAGGTAGGCGAGCCCCGGCGGCAATCGGTCCAGGACCCGCACGTCCGTGGCCGTATCCGGACCGCCGTTGGACACCTCCACGCGCAGCACCGCCGTGGCATCCAGGGGCACGGGCTCGGGGCTGTGCGTCAGGGCCACGGCGAGATCGGCCTGGGCGGCCGGCGCCGGATCGGAGACTGCCGTGGTCTCGGTGGCCGCGTCGTTGGCCGTCACCGGATCCGGCTCGGCGGCCGCCACCGCAGCGGTCAGTGCCTGGCTCCCGGCCACGTCGGCACGCACGCGGAGGGTGGACACGACCGTGCTTCCGGCGGCCACGCCGCCCAGGTCACAGGTCACCGTGGCCCCCGCCGTGCGGCAGCTGCCCTGGGTGGCGGTGGCCGAGCGCACGCTGAGACCCGCCGGCACCGTGTAAGTGAGTGTCACCGCGCTGGCGGCGTCGGGGCCATGGTTGGTCACCGTGGCGGTGTAGTCGTACGTCTGGCCCGTCACCACCGGATCGGCGCTGTCGGCGAGTGTGAGCCCCAGATCGGCGGAGGCCGGCGGCGGCGCACCACCGCTGACGTCCACCGACAGGGCGTAGGCCTGCAGCGCGCTGCCGGCGTCGTCGCTGTACACGCGCAGGTAGTAGGTCCCAGGCGCGGATACCGTGACCCCGGACAATGCCTCCGGCTGGCCCACCCCGGCGGCGTCGGCCAAGGCAATGTTGCGCCCTGCAGCGTCCAGCAGCTCCAGGCCGAGATCGCGACGCACACGCGGGTCGAACAGGTTGCTGGTGGAGCAGCTACCGTTGGCATTCTGCGGGCCCTCCCGATATGGAAGATGCACGCCCGGATCCACTTGCACGGAGAGCCGCGCCCCGGCGGGCAGGGTGAGCGCGAACAGATCGGTGTCCGTGGCGCCGTCGATGCTGAGCGCATCCACGGAGAGGCTGTCGCCGGCACCCAGCGTCCCCAGGAGGCTGGCGGCCGTCAGCCGGTCGTTGTCCTCGCGGGGATCCCCATACAGGCTCTGGGCGCCGGCGCGGTCGTCGAACTGCGGGCCGTCGAAGCGTGTGGAGAGGTAGGGCTCCATGAGCTTGGTCCGGTCGATGGGGCACACGTGCGCCAGGCCCAGGCCGTGACCATGCTCGTGGGCGAGCACGTTGCGGAACTTGAGGGAGTCGTTGGATGTGTCGTTGAAGAACCGGTCCCCGCTGTCGATCACCATGTCCCCACCAGGCGGGTAGAAGTTGTAGGCCAGGATGCCGAAGTCGCCGTCGATGGGGTGGGCGCCGATGCGCACGTCGCCGCGCACCCCCAGAACGCCGCCGGCCAGGCCCAGCGGCGCGCCGTCGTCGTTGGGCTCATAGACGTAGTGGATGCCGGTGAGCGCCTCCCAGCGCCGGAACACCCGTTCGAACAGGGCATGCCACACGGCCTGACTCCCGTACAGGCCGTCCAGCCAGGCGTGGAGATTGCTCGGCGCGGCGGGCTCACCGGCCGATCCGCCGATCTGCGTGCCGTCCGGTACGTAGCTCCAGGTGAGCGTGATGGGCTCACCCTGACGCAGGCCGCCGCCGTCGGTGGCCGTGGAAGTCCAGCGTGCCCCCGTGCGGAAGGACTGCACCAGCCCCAGCGAATGGCCGGCGCGCGAGAACTGGCGGGTGATGCTGGCTGCGTACTCGGGCGGGGTGCCCGGGGCGAAACAGATGGCGGGCTTGTCCGCCGCGTGCAGGCTGCCGGTCAGGGCCAGGAGGAACAGGGTGAACACCCAGGCGATACGCCGCTTCGCTTCGTCCATGATGTAAAGTCCTCACATTAACTAAAGGCGCGCCGATCCCGGCGCCGCTTCCCTGCCCACCATGATCCCCGGAATCGGAGGCCGCCCGCGCCCGAGCCGGCTCGGCGGTGCCATTCTCCGGTCGAACGCCACCCGCACACACGCCGGGCTGAAACGCCGTCCGCAGGCGGTATATCATGGGTGACCATCATCAGCGATCTCTCCCGTGCTCTACTTCGCCTACGGCTCCAATCTCCATCCCCACCGGCTGAAGGCCCGGGCGCAGGCAGCCTGCCTGCTCTCGGCGGCGACACTGCCGGGCCATCGGCTGCGCTTCCACAAGCGCGGGGCGGACGGTTCCGGGAAGTGTGACTGCGTGCCGGCCGGGGCCTCGCACTGCGTGCACGGCGCCCTCTATGCACTCACGGATCGGTGCTTGGCGGCGCTGGACCGCGTGGAGGGGCCGGGCTACCGCAAGATGGCGGTGCAGGTCACCACCCGGTTCGGGGTGCTGGAGGCGTTCACCTACCGGGCCCGTGAGGGATGGATCGACCCGGGGCTGCGACCCTTTCACTGGTACCTCGAGCTGGTGCTCGCCGGGACCCGTTTCCACGGCTTTCCGGAGCCGTACCGGGCGCGCATCGCGAAGGTCCCCGCGGCCCGGGATCCGGACCGTATCCGGGCCGAGCAACACGCGAGGCTGCTCGAGACGATCCGGCCCACGTTGCCGCAGTGAGCCGCCGATTCCCGCCGAAACCGCATGGCCGATGCAGCCCACTGGCGCGGGGCGTCCTCGCCCTGTGCGCGGTCTGGTGGGCGTCATATGCGCTGGCGCTTTCGGGCAACGCCTTCGTCAACGAGGACGGGACGCTGCGCCTGAAGGGCCGTACCGTGACGCTGGCCTACATCTATATACCCCCCACGCCGCGCACCTGTGACACCCACCGTCGGCCGCCCCTGTGCGGGAGCCGTGCCCGGCTGGCCCTGGAATGGGCCATCCAGGGCCACTTCGTGCATTGCGATCCCCTGGAGACTGGCGTCGACGGCAGCATGCGCGCGGTGTGCAGCGCCGGCGACCGCGATCTGGGCCTGTACCTGGTGGAAAGAGGCTGGGCACTGGCCCTGCCCGATGCCCCCTTCGCCTATCGGGCCGCCGAGCGGATCGCAGAGCGGCGCGGGCGAGGCGTGTGGGGCACCCCGGTGGGCGAACCGGGAGGGCCGCCCTCGGCGCACCCTGGGCAGCGATGACCGCGTTCTACTGCGTCCGCCGGCTCTCCCCTTTCATGGGGACCATCCAGGCCGTGGAGATCGAGGATGCCCGGGCCATCAGTCCGGACGGCCTGCGCTGGCAGCTCCAGGTGCGCACCCTCGTGCCGCGCCCGCCGGGTACGCCGCCCGGCCCCACCGCACGCCGTTTCCTGCGCTACGGCACCTGGTCGGCACACGGGGGGCTGGAACGCTACCCGGTGCCGCCTGGGGTGGACGTGGCCCAGGTCAACGCGCGGGCCGCCGCCCTGGTGAAGGTGCTCGAAGGCCCGAGACCCGCGCTGCCCTATCCGGCACGGGACCGCTTCGAGCTGTGGTTGCTGGATGCCAGGGACCGGCTGCCCCTGGCCCTGCTGTCCAGCGTCACGGAACGTATGCGCACCGCCCTGCCGCCCCATGCGGCGTGGACCGCACTGCCGGCCGAAGGCCTGCTCGATCCCGCCGAGGCCCGCCCGCCGGCCCAGGCGGCTGCGGCCGAGACCCACGTCCGGGAGCGGGCGGGGATGCCCGCCGTCGCACAATGGTTCGAACGTCTACCGGACGGCGGGGGCCGCGGCCTGCAGGGCGTGAACCTGGGCTCGGAGCTGGAGGGGCGGACGCTGTCGCCGGGCGCGTTTCCGGCGCTGCTGGTCTCGCAACGCTGGGCCGAGCGCGCGGCCCGCGACGCTGTGGAGTCGCTGGTGCAATGGCAGGCGCCCTGGCTACTCAGCCTGGAAGGGCTGGACGAACCCACCCGCCGGCGCCTGGAGCGGGCCGCAGTGCACCGGCCGCTCACCCTGCATGCCGTGCGGCGGCTCTACCCGGCGGTGATCCAGGAAGGACTCCTCAAACGGGCCCTGGTGGAGGCCGAACTGCGCATGAGCGGCGGTGGGACGGCATGAACCACCGCCCCCGCAAGCGCTTCGGTCAGCACTTCCTCCACGACCCCGGAGTCATCCGCCGCATCGTGGACGCCATCGCCCCGCAACCGGGCCAGACCATGGTGGAGATCGGTCCGGGTCAGGGGGCCATCACCTGCCCGCTGCTCGATCGGCTGGGCCGCCTGGAGGTGGTCGAGATCGACACCGAGCTGGCCGCCACGCTAGGCGCGCGCTGTGCGGACCGCGGGGACCTGCGCATCCACGTGGCAGACGCCCTTGAGTTCGATTTCCGCGCCCTGGCACCGGCCCCGCACGGCTTGCGCGTGGTGGGGAACCTGCCCTACAACATCTCCACCCCCCTGCTGTTCCACCTGCTGGATGCCGCCGAGGGTATCGGCGACATGCACTTCCTGCTGCAGAAGGAGGTGGTGGACCGGTTGACAGCGCCTCCGGGGACCCGCGACTATGGCCGTCTCAGCGTCATGGTCCAGCACCGGTGCGCCACCCGGGCGCTGTTCCGCATCGGACCCGGCGCATTCCGGCCACCGCCGCGGGTGGATTCGGCGCTCGTGCGGATCGCCCCATATCCCGAACCGCCGTTTCCGGTGCAGGACACGCAGCGCTTCGCCCTGATCGTGCGCACGGCGTTCAGCCACCGCCGCAAGACGCTGCGCCGGGCGCTGGCGGGCGTGCTGGAGGCCGAGACCATCGAGGCGGCGGGAATCGACCCCGGACGGCGACCGGAGACCCTGACCGTGGAAGAGTTCGTGCGGCTGGCCAATGCCTGAGGGACCTCGACCATGAGCACGCCAGAGCGATACAGCGTCCAAGTCCACGTGGAACCGGGATATCTGCCGGAGCAATCCGACGAGGCACGGGACCGGTTCGTGTTCCGGTACACGGTGACCATCCGCAACACGGGCACCGTGGGCGCCCGGCTGCTCAGCCGGCACTGGGTGATCCACCACGGCAACGGCCGGGTGCAGGAGGTGCGTGGGCCCGGGGTGGTCGGCGAGCAGCCGCACCTGAGGCCCGGCGAGGCCTTCCAGTACACCAGTGGCACCCTGATCGAGACACCCACCGGGAGCATGGAAGGCAGTTATCGGTTCCTGGCCGACGACGGCACCGAGTTCGACGCGCAGATCCCCAGGTTCGTGCTCAGCGTGCCGCGAACGCTGCACTGACTTCGATGGCCCTGTACGCCGTGGGCGATGTCCAGGGGTGTCTGGACCCGCTCCAGCACCTGCTGGAACGTGCGCGGTTCGATCCCGCCCGGGATCGGCTCTGGCTGGTGGGCGATCTGGTCAACCGCGGTCCCCGTTCGCTGGAGACGCTGCGGTTCGTGCGTACGCTGGGTGCGGCTGCCAAATGCGTGCTGGGGAACCACGATCTCGCCCTGCTGGCCAAGGCCGCCGGGGCCCGCAAGCTGAAGCGCCACGATCTGTTGCGTGCAGTGATCGAGGCGCCGGATGCCGCCGAGCTCCTGGACTGGCTGCGCCACCGTCCGGTGCTCCATCACGACCCGCATTCGGGCTGGACGCTGATCCATGCGGGGCTGCCGCCCCAGTGGGACGAGACCACGGCCCTGCAGTGCGCGCGCGAACTCGAACAGGCCCTCCGCGGACCCGACTGGACGGTGTTCATGCGCCACCTCTATGGGGATCAGCCGATGCTGTGGGATCCGCGACTGACCGGCTGGGACCGGCTGCGATTCATCACCAACTGCTTCACGCGCCTGCGCTACTGCACGCGCGACGGGCGCATCGATCTGACGGAGAACGGCCCGCCCGGAACGCAGGGCGCAGACCTGATGCCCTGGTTCGAGATGCCGGGGCGCCGCAGCCGGTCCATGCGGCTGCTGTTCGGGCACTGGTCCACGCTGGGCTTGTACGCACAGCCCGGGCTCCTGGGCCTGGACACGGGCTGCGTCTGGGGCGGATACCTGACGCTGGCGCGAATCGACGGAGAGCGGCTGCGCCTGCTGCAGACGCCCTGTGCCGCCGCGGCACACCCGAACCGGGGTGCACGGTCGGGAAAATGATACAATGCCGCCGATCAGGTCGTGTAAACGCAACCGGCCCGTTGCGCCAGCGGTGCGTGCCGAGTACACTCACGCGCAGGAGTGCCGGCTGTCGCTTCGGGGTTCCAAATATACATTCGCATAGGGGGTTCCAAATGAAAGTTCTCAGTCGTATCACGCTCGGGCTGGCCCTCGGGGCCGCGATGGGTCTCCAGTCCGCGTCTGCTCAGGTGGCGGAAGAGTTCGACAACTTCGACATCACGCAGGGTAACCCGGCGGCGCCCGCCGTGGAAGTGACGACCCCGGGCGGGACCGACACCAACACCATCAACGACGCGCCCGCGCCCGGCATCACCCGTGAGCTGCAGGTACACCTGAACGGGGGTCTGGGTGTGCGTGCCTATGTCTCGGGCGGGTTCTACCACTATTCTCAGGACTCCGGGAGCACCTCGGCCAGCGCCACCACCACCTGGACCATCCCGGCGGCCAGCTGCCTCGACTGGAATGACGTCACCGGACTGCGCCTCACCATCAAGAACGACCATCCGGTCCCGGTGAGCGTCACGGTCAACGGCTCCACCGTGACCCAGAACCTGGCGGCGAGCTTCGACTTCCGTGACGTCGACTTCGCCGTGGGTGGCAACAGCTGTGTGACCAGCGTGGTGCTGCACATCGATGGCACCGGCACGCCGGACCTGGATCTGGATCTGGACAGCATCGGCCTGGTTCGCACCCCGATCGTTCCGGTACCGGCGGTCTCTGCCGTTGGGGTCGGACTGGCGGTCCTCGGCATCCCGCTGGCCGCAGCGGGCCTGGCACGTCGGCGCAGGAAACAAGCGCAGTAAAGCCTGACCCGGCTGCGAGCCGAAGCAAAAAAGGGCGGGACACCCCGCCCTTTTTTGTCGGTGCATTGCGCGCCGGCGACCGGTGTA
>JALVEU010000328.1 GCA_027030565.1 Gammaproteobacteria bacterium
TTTACAACCCGCAGGCCTTCTTCACACACGCGGCATTGCTGGATCAGGCTTTCGCCCATTGTCCAATATTCCCCACTGCTGCCTCCCGTAGGAGTCTGGGCCGTGTCTCAGTCCCAGTGTGGCTGACCATCCTCTCAGACCAGCTACCGATCGTCGCCTTGGTAGGCCGTTACCCCACCAACAAGCTAATCGGACGTAGGCTCATCCAATAGCGCCAGGCCTCCGAAGAGGTCCCCAGCTTTCCCCCGTAGGGCGTATGCGGTATTAGCCCGAGTTTCCCCGGGTTATCCCCCACTACTGGGCAGATTCCTACGCGTTACTCACCCGTCCGCCGCTCGCCAGCCGGAAGCAAGCTTCCGCTGCTGCCGCTCGACTTGCATGTGTTAGGCATGCCGCCAGCGTTCAATCTGAGCCAGGATCAAACTCTTCAGTTAAAGAGGTCGCAGACCGAAGCCTGCAATTCTTCAGACGAAGGTTGACCTCGAAACCCAGAATCTGAGCTCAAGGTCCCTGCGCCACATCTCGCGAATCAGTCGCCCGATGCCGACGCAAGCACCCGCACAAGTTACCTGTATTTTTAATCAGCTTCGCCGGCATGCATCCGGCGATGGAGATCTAGCATCTTGATGGAAGACCCGGGCTGTTGTCAAGCGCCGCGGCCCTCCGAACCTCCCGCCGCGAACGACTGGAGCCGCGTCGGGAAGCGAGCATTATAGGGCTTGACGTCCGCACGTCAACACCCTGGCAGAAAAATTTTTCCTGTACTGCAGGTGATTGATTCTTAAGCGCTTTCCACAAACACCCTGGCGAAGCGCCGTTTGCCCACCTGGAGCACCGCACGGGCGCCTGGCGGAAGTACGACGTCGCGCCCGGTGACCCGCTCTCCGTCTACACGAACTGCGCCCTGCTTCAGCATGCGCAGCGCTTCAGAAGTACTGGGGACGAGGCCAGCCCGTTTCAAGGCCTGGGCGAGAGGAAGGCCCTGCGCGTCGGCCCGGAGCGTGACTTCGGGCATCTGTTCGGGCATCGCACCCCGGCGGAAACGGGCGATGAACGCCTCCTTGGCCCGACGCGCAGCCCCATGGCCATGAAAGCGACCCACGAGCTCCTCGGCGAGCTCGAATTTCACCTCCATGGGGTTCCGCCCCTCGGCCACCTGCCGGCGCAGCGCCTCGATCTCCGACATCGGGCGCAAACTCAGCAATTCGAAGTACCGCCACATGAGCTCGTCCGATATGGACATCAACTTGCCGAACATCTCCTCCGGAGGCTCGTTGATGCCCACGTAATTGCCCAGCGACTTGGACATCTTCTGCACGCCGTCGAGGCCTTCCAGGATGGGCACCGTGAGGATCACCTGGGGCGGCTGCCCATAGTGTTTCTGCAGCTCGCGGCCCACCAGGAGATTGAACTTCTGGTCGGTTCCGCCCAGCTCGACGTCGGCCTTGAGGGCCACAGAATCGTAGCCCTGGACCAGTGGATAGAGAAACTCATGGATCGCGATGGGCTGGCCTGCCCGATAGCGCTTGTTGAAATCGTCGCGCTCGAGCATCCGCGCCACGGTGTACTTGGCCGCCAGGTGGATGAGATCGGCGGCGCTCATCTCGCCCATCCACTGCGAGTTGAACACCACCGTGGTCCGCTCTGGATCGAGGATCTTGTAGATCTGATGTTCATAGGTGGCGGCGTTGGCCAGCACCTCTTCGCGGCTGAGCGGCCGGCGAGTGACGTTCTTTCCCGTCGGATCCCCGATCATCCCGGTGAAGTCCCCGATCAGAAAAAACACCTCGTGGCCGAGTTCCTGGAACTGGCGCATCTTGTTGATGAGCACGGTGTGGCCCAGATGCAGGTCGGGCGCAGTGGGATCGAACCCCGCCTTCACCCGCAGGGGCCGGCCCGCGGCCAGGCGTTCGGCGAGCTCTTTCTCCAAGAGGATTTCTTCGGTTCCCCGTCGGATCCGCGCGAGCTGCTCGTCGACCGGCACCGGCCCGGGTGTGTGTTGTTCCGACATGGCTGCTCCCCTGTACCCCGGCAAGGGGCACCATCATACCCAAACGTAGACCAGGGCCGTTCCGGTGGCGCCCAGTCCGGCGCGTCCAGGACCGGCGGCGGGCCACACGCCCGAGGCAAAGCCGCAGTGATCACCCGGTGCAGCCCGGACACCGACCCGAGTGCACCCAGTCGCCTGCCCCGGTAGAATCGGCGGCCGCCGCAGCGGCACTTCAGTGAGGGAGATCCCATGCCCGGATTCGAGTGGTTCGGTGAGGAGGAGCGACGCGAGGTCGCAGAAGTCTTGGAGACCGGCGTCCTGTTCCGCTATGGCTTCGTGGCCCAGCGCCAGGGCCGGTGGAAGGCACGCGAGCTCGAAGGGGCCCTGTGCCGACGGCTTGGCGTGCGCCATTGCCACGCCGTCTCCAGCGGCACCGCCGCACTGCAGACGGCCCTGGCCGCCTGTGGCATCGGCGCAGGTGACGAGGTCATCGTGCCACCGTTCACCTTCGTCGCCACCATCGAGTCGGTGGTGCTGAGCGGCGCAGTCCCCGTGTTCGCCGAGATCGACGAGACCCTCTGCCTCGACCCCGAGCGCGTGCGCGAGCGCATCACCGAACGGACCCGAGCGGTGCTGGTGGTGCACATGTGCGGGGCCATGGCCCGGATCGATGCGCTGCAATCCCTGTGCCGCGAGCGCGGACTCGTCCTCATCGAAGACACCGCCCAGGCCTTGGGTGCCAGCTTCCAGGGCCGGGCGCTGGGGACCTTCGGGGCCATGGGCTGCTACTCCTTCGATCCGGTCAAGACCATCACCGCCGGCGAGGGCGGCGCCGTGGTCACCGACGACGAACGGCTCTATCACCTGGCCGAACAATACGCAGACCACGGTCACGACCACCTGGGCGGAGCGGACCGCGGTGCAGACGGCCATCCCATCATGGGCACGAATTTTCGGATCAGCGAGCTGCACGCCGCCGTGGGGCTCGCCCAGCTGCGCAAGCTGGACCGCATCCTGGACGTGCAGCGTCGCCACAAGGCCGTGCTTCGTGCGAGCTTCGCCCAATCTCCAGAGATCGCGTTCCGCAGCCTACCCGACCCCCAGGGCGATTCGGCCACTTTCCTGAGCGTGCTGACCCCCGACGCCGCCCGGGCCCGCGAACTCCAGCAAGAGCTGACCAAGGCCGGGTGCGGCCCCGCCTTCTACTGGTACGACAACAACTGGCACTACCTGCGTCGCTGGGACCACATCCGCCACCTGCGCCTGCCCATGCGTCCGGCACTGCACCTGCTCGAACCGCCCCCCGACCTGGAATCGGCCGAGACCCCTCGATCCGATGCGGTGATGGCGCGCACCCTCTCGCTGCCCGTGTCCCTGGGCTGGGACCAAGCCGAGCTGGAGCGCCGCGCGCGGGCGATCCGTTCTGTCCTGGGGACATGACGCCCGGCGCTTGTGGATCTCCGGGCCGCGGGCTAGTCTCGGGTTTTTCTCCATCCGACCCGAAACCGGGCCCTTGCCCATGAAGTTCCGAAACTTTCCGATGGTCCCGCGTGTGGTCTTCGGGCGCGGGAGCTTCGATCAGCTCGACGAGATCCTCGCCCCGCGCCGTACCGGTGCGGGCTTCGCCTTCCTCATGGACCAGGTGCACCGCGAGCGACCTCTGGCCAGGCGGATCCCCCTGCGAAAGGAGGACCGGCTGATCTTCGTGGACGTGACCGAAGAGCCCAAGACGACCTACGTGGACGCCCTGCGCGACGAGGTCCAGGAGGCCTTGGGCACGCCCGACGGCGTCGTGGGCATCGGCGGGGGCTCGACCCTGGACCTGGCCAAGGCCGTGGCCTTGATGCTCACCAACCCCGGCTCCTCGGCGGACTATCAGGGTTGGGACCTGATCCGCAATCCCGCCGTGTGGAAGGCCGGCATCCCGACCCTTTCCGGCACGGGGGCAGAGGTCTCCCGCACCGCGGTGCTCACCGGCCCGGTCAAGAAACTCGGGCTCAACTCCGATTACACGGTCTTTGACCAGGTGGTGTTGGATCCCGACCTCATTCGTGACGTGCCCAATCCGCAGCGTTTCTACACGGGCATGGACTGCTACATCCATTGCGTGGAGTCCCTGGAAGGCACCTATCTCAACGCCTTCAGCCAGGCCTATGGCGAGAAGGCGCTGGAGCTGTGCCGCCAGGTGTTCCTGGGTCCGCACACGGACGATTCCGACGAAAAGCTCATGATGGCCTCCTGGTTCGGCGGCATGAGCATCGCCTATTCCCAGGTGGGAGTGTGTCACGCACTCTCCTATGGCCTGTCCTACGTGCTGGGGCTGCATCACGGCATCGGCAACTGCATCGCCTTCGACCAGCTGGAGGCGTTCTACCCCGAAGGTGTGGCCGAGTTCCGGCGGATGATGGCCTGCCAGGAGGTGGCGCTTCCACGGGGGGTCACCCGCGGCCTGAGTGAGGCCGACATGGAGCGGATGATCGACACCGCCCTGGGCCTTGCACCGCTGTGGGAGAACGCCCTGGGGCCGGACTGGCGGGAGCAGATGCCCCGCCAACGCGTGCGCGCGCTCTTCGAGAAGATGTAGTCTGGCGGCGCCGTATCCCTGCAGGGCGGGTCTAGAGCAGATCTGCGCGCTTCCTGCGCCGGAAACGCCCCGCATCGAGCCCCAGCCGGCGCAGCCGCAGGTGGATCGCGCGCCGCGACAACCCGAATTCCCGAGCCACCGCACTCACATTGCCCGCATGGCGCCCAAGGGCCTCGCGCATCACGCGGCGCTCGGCCTCTTCGGTGGCACGCCGGCGCACCTCCGCGAGGTCTCGGGCCGCAGGGGACTCGGCGGCTTCGGCCACCGGCAGGTCCAGGGTCTGGATGACCGGTGCATCGCCGGCGAACAGCACCGCCCGTTCCAGGACGTTCTCCAGCTCTCTGAAGTTCCCGGGCCAATGGTGGTGCATCACCTGGCGCCAGGCCTCGGCCCCGAGGCGCTTGGGCCTGCCCCCGTAGCGTCGTGCGAGCCGGCTCAGATAGACGGGCACGAACGTCTCGATGTCCTCGGGCCGTTCGCGCAGCGGGGGTATGCGGATCGGGACGACATGGATGCGGAAATAGAGGTCTTTGCGAAACCGCCCTTCCTCTACCGCCTGCTCCAGAGGCTGGTTGCAGGCGGCGAGTACCCGCACGTCGGAATGGAGCACCTGCTTTCCGCCCACCCGTTCGAACTCGCCGTTCTGGAGCACACGCAGGAGCCGGGCCTGTACCGCCAACGGCACCGTATCGATCTCGTCCAGAAACAGCGTGCCCCCACCGGCCCGTTCGAACAGGCCGTGGTGCACGTTGTAGGCATTGGTGAAGGCGCCCTTCTCGTGTCCGAACAGGATGCTCTCCACCAACGTCTCGGGAATGGTGCTGCAATTCACGGCCAGAAACGGGCCCCTGGACCGGGGACTGGAGGCATGGATGGCTCGGGCCACCACCTCCTTCCCCACACCGGTCTCGCCAGTGATCAACACGCTGACGTCGGTGGCCGCCACGACGCCGATGGCCCGCACCACCTCACCCATGGCAGCAGACTCGGCAATCAGGTCGGGGACAGATTCGCACCCGCAGGGACGATCGCCGGAACAGGCCCACACGCGACGCAGGTTCTCTTGGACCTGAATGCGTGCGTCGGACCAGGCGGGCTCGGAGACCACCCGATCCCCGCGGGCACCGTACTCGTCCCCTGGATGACCCCTCGCCTGTTCCGGATCGGTCCAAACGGAAACTTCGCAGTAGGGGTCTCCGATGGCCAGGCGTCGAGCCAGGTGAACCTTGCCGTAGCCGAAGTTCCGGGCCGCGATATGCCCGAACACCGCCGAAGTCATGCGGCAAAGGGCGGGGACCTCCCGGACCACGTCACCGAACGGACAGACCGTGTTGACGAGACGGATCCGACCACCTTCGCTGGACGCGCGGGAGAAGTTGCCCCCGATGCGATTCTTCAGCGTCACCAGGACGTGGGCGTACTGATCCGGATCCATGGGCCCGTGATAGCCCAACACCCGACGCGCCTCCTCCTCCAAGGAGGGCGCGGCAGTGAGACCAATCTCCTCCACGTAGCGGCGCGCATCATCGCCCCGCCCCTCGTCGGAGGGGAGGCAGGCGGCGCGCACGCTATGCGCGAGGAAGCTCTGCAGGAAGGTCAGTGGGCTCAACAGACCCGAGACGGACTTCGCGGCCATGGAAGCGCCCGTTACGCAGCCAATGAAACGAGTGTAGACCCTCCCGGCCCCTCTTGCGGGACCAGGAGGGCACCACCCTTTCAGTGGCAGCAGGGGCAACCGTCCCCGTGCGCCGGCGCCGGTTCCAGCGAACGCATGGCGGCCTCCCGACCCCGGGCCATACGGCCATGCACGGCGGGCGCATGGAGGATCACCACCCGAGCCACGCCGCTGCAGTATGGGCAGCGGGGGAGTGGATCGGCCACCCGCTTGCGGACCTCGAACATGGCGCCGCAGGCCAGGCAGCGTAGATCATAGGCCGGCATGGCACCCCCCTAACGCCAGCGGGGCGGCTGTGGCTCAGTCACCCCGAATTGCTCGGAAGTGACGTCCGCACAGGCCTTGCGTGCATCGTCCGTACGAGGTGCACGCAGCCGCCGGTTCTCCACTTCCCAGATCCAGCCACTCACCGTCACATCGTCGGGAATCAAGGGATGGTTACGGAATACCTCCACCGTGCGCATGAGCGTCTGGTCCACATCGTCCATCATGCCGATCCACTTGGCGAAGGCCCCCGGTTCCAGGCGCAGCTCCGGGAGGGTGGGATCCAAGGTCAGATGATCGATGTCCACGCCCCGGTCGCGCAGTGCCTGCTCCAGCGCACGAGCGTGTGCCGAGAGCATGCCGCACTGGGTATGCTGGACGATGACGATCTCCTTGGTGCCGAAGAAATTGCAGGTCAGCATGGCCGAGCGGATGGCGTCGTCCGTGACGATGCCCCCGGCATTGCGGAAGCAATGCGCATCTCCTCCACCCGCTGGGCTGTCCACGTGGATCCCCAAGGCCTCGTCCACCGGCAGCCGTTCGTCCATACAGGCCAGGACCCAGAGCCTCCGATTGTTGGGCCCGTCCGGACCATAGTGACGGCGTTTCATCCAGTGTTCGTAGTCGCGCGTGCGACGTTCCAGTTCCTGACGCAATGTGGTCATGGCGTCCTCCTCCAACCGTTGTGGATGAGCACCGGCACCGGGCCGATGCCGGCATCCACGACCAAGCAAGACCCGGGCCGCATCGAAGGGCGGCCAGTCAGGCCCAAGTCCACGCCCTCCGATCCCGCAACAGGGCACGCACATCGCAACCACACCGGGAATCGGGACTTCACACTGGGAAGCGACGCTTCCCACACGAAGCGGGCCTCCCGGGGCACCACAGTGCCCCGGGGCCCAGGCCATGGGTCACTCAGGCCTTGCGCAGCAGAAACACGAAGGCGCCGCCCTCTTGCGCCGAGGAGACCAGCTCGTGGCCAGTCTGGCGACAGAAGGCCTCCATGTCCTTGACGGAGCCAGGATCCGTGGCCCGCACCTCCA
>JALVEU010000329.1 GCA_027030565.1 Gammaproteobacteria bacterium
GGGCGCCCGGGGGCTCATGGCCTCCATCGTCCAGGACCTGGGCGAGATTCCTCCGGACTACCTGGTGGCCGCGGGGCCCGGCGAGTACGCCGCCCACCAGAAGACCCCGGAGCGCGACCCCGACGCGGTGTGGAAGGGCACCTACCACGAGGAGGGCGCCCTGCTCTACAACGAGTGGGACCACGTACGCCGTCACTACCGCAAGAACTGGTGCGTCCTGCGCGAGAAGGACGTCCATCCGCAACACACGGACTTCGTCCCGCGCACCCTGCGCAAGCATCGGGGCCTCGTCCACAGCCTGCGCCGCAGCTTCGAGGCCCTGCGGGGCGAGGACCGCATCCTGCGTCGTCAGCCCCACGGGGAGGACATCGACATCGATGCGCTGGTCGAGGCCTTCGGCGATCTGCACTGCGGCATGGAGATGAGCGACCGGATCTTCACCAAGGTGCACCGCGACGAACGCGACATCGCCGTGCTGTTCATGGTGGACATGAGCGGCTCCACCAAGGGGTGGATCAACGAGGCCGAGCGCGAGGCCCTGGTCTTGCTGTGCGAGGCCCTGGAGACCTTGGGCGACCGCTACGCCATCTATGGTTTCTCGGGCATGACCCGCAAGCGCTGCGAGCTGTACCGCATCAAGCGCTTCGACGAGCCCTACGACGAGACGGTGCGGGCGCGCATCGCCGGCATCCAGCCCCAGGACTACACCCGCATGGGGGTGGCCATTCGTCACCTGACCCGTCTGCTCACGGAGGTGGAGGCCCGCACCAAGCTCCTGGTGACCCTTTCCGACGGCAAACCCGACGACTACACCGGCTACCGCGGAGAATACGGCATCGAGGACACCCGCATGGCCCTGCTGGAGGCTCGGCGCCAGGGCATCCATCCATTCTGCATCACCATCGACGAGCAGGCGCGAGACTACCTGCCGCACATGTACGGTGCGGCCAACTATGTGGTCATCGACGACGTGCGCCGGCTGCCCGGCAAGGTCTCGGAGATCTACCGGCGGTTGACCAGCTGAGCGCGACCTGGGCCGGAGGGATCCTCCGCCACGCCCCACAGCCGCCGCAGGCGGCGCGGCGAGAGATTGAAGGCGGGCACCCGCCGCCGATAGGCGGCATATGCCGCCCCGAACTTGCGTCGCGCCGGTGGATGGTTCCGGTTCGTGCGGCTCATCGCTTGCGGCGCCGGCGCACCCGATAGGCGGAGATGGACTGCACCACGGGCCCGAAGGGAACCCGGTCGAGGGCCCCGAAGGTGTCCATGGCCTGGTCGATCAGCCGATGCACGTCCGGTGTCTCACCGCGCTCCGGCTCGCGGCCCAGCACCACACGCTGCAGACCCAGGATCCCCCCGATCTCCATGCGCAGCAGGTCGTAGTGTTTGAGGGGCTCTCCCCCGGTACGGTGCAGCGCGAAGCGGCTCTTCTCCGAGAGCAGCTCCATCCACCGCTGGCACCGCGCCTGGGCCTCGGCCGAGGTGCAGGATACGCCCACCCGGTCGGCGAGATGGAACCAGCGCGCACGGCCGCAGCCGATCAGGCGCGTGAACAGCGCCCGCTGAAAGACACAGCGTCGCTCGTGCAACGCACGGAACTGCGAGCGGTAGGCGTCCTCGTCCACCCCGCGTCACTTCTCCCATTCCCGCAGGATCGGCCGCTCGCGTCGCTCGCGCAGGCGCATCTCGGCCTCGGTCTCATCCTTGGCGAAGATCATCTTGATCTCCTGGCGGGCGTCCAGCCCCCCCTCGGCGCGGCGGGCGCGTGCGAAGTCACGCGCCGCCCGGTAGGCGTCGAAGGCGTCGAGCAGCTCCAGGCCGTTGACGGCCCCGGTGGAGCTGCGGGTGATCTTGTAGACGAAATACTTGGGCATCGCGATATTCGTACTCGCTGCTGGCGGAAGGTCTCGGGGCGGCCATTATAGGCCCTGATCCCCTTCGCTCCGGCCCTCCTCCGTTGGCCTTTCCCGCGCCTGGGCGCGCAGCTTGGCGCGGATGAAACGCGAGTGGGGCAGGTACAGCAGGTCGGCGATACGCCGGATCTGGCCTTCCTCGTACTTGTCCAACACCGAATCACTCAGTGCCACGCGCCACATCTGCTCGATCAGCCGTTCCTTCTCGTCGAGACTGAAGGCACGGTTGATCTCCTGCAGATGGGGATACAGCGAGGTGTCCTCTTCGTGGGCGGCCTGGGCGGCCTCCAGCAGCAGGTCCACCTGGCGGGCATCCAGGCCGAACGAGCGCCCCAGGGCCCGGCCCACGGCGGCCAGCTCGGCCTGCTGAAGGTCGAAGTCGGCCCACGCGATCTCCAGGAGCAGCACGGCGGCGGCCAGACGCACACGGTGCTCGGTGTCGACGGACGCACCCTGCTCCGGCGCGGGACGCAACAGCTCACGCAACGCACGGAGCATCAATTCGTATCCTGGCGCGGAATGTACACGCCCCGATCGAAGCCCTGGAAGAAGCGCTCCACCAGGGGATGGTCCACCGGGGCGGCCTCCTGCGCCGGTTCCAGGTTGCGCTCCGCCACGTAGGTCTCCGTGTCCCGACCGTCCACCAGGACCCGGTACCAGGGCTGATCCTTGGGCGGGCGAGTACGGGCCACCTGCTCGTACCAAGCCTCGGTGCCCTGGAATTCGGGATCCACGTCGTAGATCACGCCCCGATAGCCGAACAGCTTGTGGTGGATCACCTGGCCCACGTGGAAACGCGCTCGCTTCATCGCTGCATCTCCTGCTCTGGCCACCGCCGCCCCCGGCCGGCCAAACCCGTACAGTTTCCCCAGATTTTCGGCGGCCGGCCCGGTGATATACTGCGCTGCTCGATACGGCCCGGCCCCTCACCAAGAATACCCGCATGGATCGGAAAGTCGACATCGCCATCATCGGCGCCGGCACCGCCGGCCTCAATGCCATGGCGCAGGCACGCCGCGCCGACAAGTCGTTCGTGCTCATCGACGGAGGCAAGCTGGGCACGACCTGCGCCCGCGTCGGCTGCATGCCCTCCAAGGTGCTCATCCAGGTGGCCGAGGACTATCACCGGCGCAAGATCTACGGCCGGCACGGCATCGAAGGCGTCGGGGCGCTGCGCATCGACCTGGAGGAGGTCATGGAACACGTCCGGCACGTGCGCGACATCTTCGTCGACCGCGTGCTGGCCAACAGTACCGACAACCTGGAAGAGGAACTCATCGAGCGCAACGCGCGCTTTGTGGACCCCCACACCCTGGAGACCGACGACGGCACCCGGATCCACGCCCGGGCCATCGTCATCGCCACCGGCTCCACGCCCATCGTCCCGGAGCCCTGGGCCCGTCAGTTCGGGGAACGCATCCTCACCAGCGACAACCTCTTCGAACAGGAGGCCCTGCCCGCCTCCATCGGAGTGGTGGGCATGGGTGTGGTGGGGCTGGAACTCGGCCAGGCGCTGCACCGACTGGGCATCGAGGCCTACGGCGTCGACCAGGAGGAGACCGTCGCCCACGTCACCGATCCCGTGGTGCGGGAGACCGCGATCGACGTGATCGGCAAGGAGTTCCCGCTGTGGCTCGGCCACCCCGCCGAGCTCTCGGCGGCCGGTGACCGCCTCCGCCTGCGGGCGGGTGAACACGAGGCCCACGTGGACACGGTGCTCTGCGCCATGGGCCGGCGGCCCAACCTGGACGGGCTCAACCTGGAGGCCATCGGGCTCACCCTCGCCGAAGGTGGGGTACCGGCCTACGACCCGCACACCATGCAGCTGGAGGGTTTCGACCACATCTACATCGCCGGGGACGTGACCGGGCACCGCCCGATCCTCCACGAGGCCGGTGACGAGGGCAAGATCGCCGGCTTCAACGCCGCGCAGGATCGACCGGTGGCCTTCCGCAGGAAGCCCCAGTTCGCCATCACCTTCTGCGACCCCAACATCGTGCACGTAGGCGCGCACTGGGCCGAGCTGGCCGGGCGCGACGACGTGGCCGTGGGGCAGATGCCCATCGGGCCGGTGGGCCGGGCCCTGATCATGGGCCAGAACAAGGGCGTCATCCGCCTGTATGCCGAGAAGAACGGTGGCCGGATGCTGGGCGCCAGCCTCTGCGCTCCCCGGGGAGAGCACCTGGGTCACGCACTGGCCTGGGCCCTGCGTCAGGAACTCACCGTGTTCGACCTGCTCAAGATGCCCTTCTATCACCCTGTGATGGAGGAAGCCCTGCAGGCCGCCCTCTATAATCTGGTTCAGAACGTCGAAGGCCGACGTGGGCCGCTGATGGAACTGGATCCGTTGGACTGAACAAGGAATTCCGTGAATCAAGAGACCAGCAAACTGAGCCGGGAACACCAGATCCTGATCGTCATGCGCCAAGTGCTCGCGCGGATCGTGCGCGAGACCACACCCGAGCACCGGGGTCTGCGCCATCCGCTGAGCGAGGGCTGCATCGACGACATCAAGAAGTGTTTCCAGCTCATCGCCGCCCGTGAGCAGGAACTGGCGCAGGAGGCGGGCATCGAAATGAACGAGAGGCCGGTATTCCGGGACCAGCAACGCAAGGCGGCCGTCGTGCCGCTCGGCTCGGTCAAGCGTCGCCCCGACGACGCCGAGCCGAAAGACCACGAAGAATGACCGGCCGGGAGACCGGAGAGGAGACAGCCATGACCACGGAATCCGCCAACACCTCCAGCCCGGAGACCGAACAGGAGCACCGCATCCAGTTGGCCCAGGCCATCCTGTGGATGCTCGACGACTGGGGACTCGACGGGGAGCAGATCATCGAGCTGTTGCAGCTCCCGGAGAACACGCGCACGCGCCATCTGCAGCGCTATCGCATGGGACGTGAGCCCTTGCCGGACACCCCCGAGACCAACAAGCGGGTGGAACACCTGGTGGGTATCGCCGACGCCCTGCGCACCACCTTCCCGCGCAACGATCAGATGCGCACCCTGTGGCTGCACAGCCCGCACCGGCGCTTCAACAAGCGCCCACCGCTGCAGGTGATCGTCGAGGAAGGCCTCGAAGGGCTCATCGCGGTGCGCGCCGAGCTCGACTGCGTCTTCCAGTGGGAGCTCACCGACGGCGCACAGGCATTCTGCAGATAACCCCCGGGCCCTCACGCGCCTCGCGCCGCCGATCCCGGTGGCCGCCCGCGGTGGCGGTGCGTCGCTGTGGCGGCGGCCGATGCAGCCGCCAGCAGCGCCAGCAGCACGCTGTAGGCGGCAGTGAAGGGTGAGCGTGCGGTCCAGTCTTCGGTCAGGCCAAAGACGGCAAAGGCGGTGACGAAGACCAGCAACAGCACGGCAGCGGTGCGCTCCCCTACACGCAGGCCGAGTCCCGCCAGCCGCAAGGGCGCGAGGATCGTGGCCCACATCAGGGCCAGGAAGCCCACCAGGCCCGTGGTGGCCAGGAACTGCAGGTACACGTCGTGGGCGTGGGTGAGTGGCCAGGCCACCCCGTATGGGAGTTCGCCCCGACAGGCGGCGCGGACGAAGGCCGGAAAGTCCCCGAAACCCTCTCCCACCCAGGGATGCGCGCGCCACAGATCCCAGGCCAGGCGCCAGAGCTCGAAGCGGGCCTGCGAGGAGCTCGGTGCATCGAATCCGGACAGATAGGCGCCCACCCACCAGAGCGTCTCCTCCACCTTGCTCGCCACCATGGGCACCTGCAAGGCCAGCCAACCGCCCGCCAAGCCCACCACCGATGCCAGGGCCAGCACCCGCATGCGGCCCGCCCGGCTCCTCGGGAGCACCAGGGGCAACAACGCGAGCATGGCCAGCACCCCCAGCCAGGCGCCCCGCGTTCCCGACGACACACTGGCCGCCAGCGCCGGTAGCGCGGCCAGCCCCCAGGCGATGCGGTGTCGCCGCGGATACCGTCCTGCAGCCGCCCAGGCGATGAGCAGGAGGCCGTAGAGGGCCGTCAGATCGCCGAAGACGATGGGGTGATAGGCGCCTTCGGCCCGCTCCTTGCCCAGCCATGCGAGCTCGTACGCGCCCAGGGCCAGGGCCACGGGGCCAGCCAGCACGCACCCCCAGAGCAGTGCCCGCAACAAGCGCGGCTGCCAGCCTTGGGGCAGGCCCCGGGCGAGCAGAAAGATGGGCACGAAGCCCAAGAAACGCCAGTGACGATCATAGCGCTTCCAGAACTCGTGCAGATCGTCGGCATTGGCCAGACTCGCCAGCGGCGCCAGGAAGAAGACCAGCATGGCGAGCACCAGCCAGCGCTCGGCCGGACTCAGCGCGTGCCAGCGCTGGGGCAGCCGAGCCAAGGTGCCCAGTGCGAACAGTGCGGTGACCGTGAACAGGCCGCTCGCCCCATGGGGCAGGGCCACCGCCGCGGTGGGCAGCAGCAGGGCCACGAGGAACAGCAGCCAGCCGCCCGCGGCCTCGTACCGCCCGCTGGATCCGGTCATCCAACCTGCTCGGCGAGCCAGTCCAGATACCGGTGCACGCCCTCACGCACGTCCAGGAACGGGGCCTCGTAGCCCGCTTTGCGCAGCGCCGAGATGTCCGCCTGGGTGAAGCTCTGGTAACGGCCCCTGAGGTGATCGGGAAAGGGGATGTACTCGATCTCGCCGAAGCCGAGCCACTCGATCACGGCATGGGCCACGTCGTTGAAGCTCTGGGCCCTGCCGGTACCCAGGTTGAAGATACCCCGCACTTCGGGGTGGTCGAGCAGCCACAGCTTGACCCGCACCGTGTCGCCCACGTACACGAAGTCGCGGCGTTGCTCGCCCGGCCCATAGCCGTCGCTGCCCTCGAACAGACGCGCGCGGCCGCCCTCCCGGATCTGGTTGTAGAAGTGGAAGGCCACGCTGGCCATGGTGCCCTTGTGCTGCTCGCGGGGACCATACACGTTGAAGTAGCGCAGGCCCACGATCTGTGCCGGTGCCGCGGCCAGGTGCCTGCGCACGTACTGGTCGAACTGGAACTTGGAGTAGGCGTAGACGTTGAGCGGGCGTTCGCACTCGCGCGCCTCACGGAACTCCGGGCCCATGCCATAGACGGAGGCCGAAGAGGCGTAGACGAAGGGCACGACCCGCTCCATGGCCGCATGCAACAGCACCTTGGAGTAGGCGTAGTTGTTCTCCATCATGAAGCGCCCGTCCCATTCCGTGGTGGTGGAACAGGCTCCGAGATGCACCACGGCCCGGGTGCCCCGCGGAAGCCCTTGCCCGCGGACCTGGTCCAGGAAGCGATCCTTGTCCGCGTAGTCGGCGATCTCGCAGTCGGCCAGATTGCGGAACTTGGTCCCGTCGCGGAGGTCATCCACCACGAGGATCTCCTCTTCCCCCGCCTCGTTGAGGCCCTTGACCAGGTTGGAGCCGATGAAGCCGGCTCCGCCGGTGACGATGATCATCTCTGTGCTCCGTTACGGATCCGGTCGATCATGCCCGAGGTCGAATGGCCCTCGGCAAAGCGCAGCACCCGCGTCTGGCCGGCGCACTGGCGTCCGGCGATCTCCTCGACCCGGTAGTCGCCGCCCTTGACCAGCACGTCTGGGCGCACGGCGCAGATGAGCCGCTCGGGGGTGTCCTCGGAGAACGGCACGACCCAGTCCACCATCCCCAGCGCGGCG
>JALVEU010000330.1 GCA_027030565.1 Gammaproteobacteria bacterium
ATACGTGTATCTCCAGGGCCATCGTGTGCTGGCCGACCAGATGCAGTTCCTGCTCGCCCATTTCCCGCGCTCCAGCCCGCTCCATCGACGCCTGCGGCGCGATCTTTGATCCGCCCAGGGCCGGGGGTAGGTTGCCGGGCCGTAAGACGGCCGGGCTCCGCTACAGGCCTCCTGATTCGCGTCCGGGTTCCGGATACGTCCGTATGTATGGACGGTTCGGTGTGCAAGGGTGTCCATGAACCCGGGACTCCAAGGCTTTCTGCTCACGGCGCTGGAGGTGATGTCGGCGCTGTTCATCTTCGTGGTGGGCAGCGTGGTACTCGCCCTGCTGGTCCTCTATCTCCTCGACCGGCGCCAGACGCGCGATGCCATCCTGCGCAACTACCCGGTGCTGGGACACTTCCGTCCGCTGTTCGAGCGGCTCGGCGAGTTCTTTCGCCAATATTTCTTCGCCATGGATCGTGAAGAGCTCCCGTTCAACCGGGCCGAGCGCAACTGGGTGTATCGTGCTGCGCGTGCGGAGCCCGGCACCGTGGCGTTTGGGTCCACCCGTGATTTGCGCAGCGTGGGCACCGTATGGTTCGTGAGCTGCCCGTTTCCCACCTTGGAAGAGGACGCGGTGGCACCCCGTCCGGTGACCGTGGGCGACCACTGTATCCAGCCCTATCGCACCGCATCGTTTTTCAACATTTCGGGCATGAGCTACGGGGCACTGTCCAAACCCGCGGTGCGGGCGTTGTCGCGCGGTGCGGCCTTGGCCGGGGCCTGGCTCAATACCGGTGAGGGTGGCCTCGCCCCGTGGCACCTAGAGGGTGGATGCGATCTGGTCTTTCAGATCGGTACGGCCAAGTACGGGGTGCGCCATCCCGACGGCAGCCTCAGTGCGGCGCGTCTGAAGGAGGTGGCCGCCCACGACACCGTGCGCATGTTCGAGATCAAGCTCAGTCAGGGCGCAAAGCCCGGCAAGGGAGGCATTCTGCCGGCTGCCAAGGTGACCGAGGAGATCGCCCGGATCCGCGGTATTCCCATCCACCAGGACTCGCTGAGTCCCAATCGGCATCCAGAGATTCGTGGCAACGCCGAACTGCTCGAGATGATCGCTCGGGTGCGCGAGATCACCGGTAAACCGGTGGGATTCAAGGTGGTCCTCGGGGGACAGGGGTGGCTGGATGAGTTGTTCGCAGAGATCGTGCGGCGCGGGTCGGAGTGGGCGCCGGACTTCATCACCGTCGACGGGGCCGAAGGCGGTAGCGGCGCGGCGCCCCAGCCCCTCATGGACGCCATGGGGTTGCCCTTGCGGGAGGCCCTGCCCCTACTCGTGGACAAGTTGGTGCAGTATGGGTTGCGCGAGCGGATCCGGGTGGTGGCCTCAGGCCGGCTCATCACCCCCATGGGTGTGGCCTGGGCGCTGTGCATGGGGGCCGACTTCGTCGCCTCCGCGCGCGGTCCCATGTTTGCACTGGGCTGCATTCAGGCGATGCGTTGCCATCGCAACACCTGCCCCACCGGGATCACCACCCACGACCCCCGGTTTCAGCAAGGGCTCGACCCGGAGCTCAAGTCGCTGTGGGTCGCCAACTACCTGCGGCGGGTCGCCCATGAAGTGGGGATGATCGCCCACTCCTGCGGGGTCCGCGAGCCACGGGAACTGCGCCGTCGGCATTGCCGTGTGGTCACAGGCGACGGACGTTCGCGGTCGCTGGAGGAGCTGTTTCCGCAGCCACATTCGGGCTAGGTGTGGTCGCGGTCGTCTATACTCGCTGGTGTCAGGTTCTTGTCCTGTCCGTCATCATCACAACGAGGTGTCTCTCCATGTTCCGTATTTCGGTCTCCCGTACGCTCAGTGTC
>JALVEU010000331.1 GCA_027030565.1 Gammaproteobacteria bacterium
GCTCGCTGCCTGGCTGGATGAGCCCCCCGAGCGCAGGAGCGTCCATCGTCTGCTGGAGGGCGGCCTGGTCCGCCTCACCGTACACCAGCTCGTGAGCCTGCAGCTCAGCCGTGCCGGTGAGCCCCAATGGGTCCTGGAACTCCCCGTTCGCCACCCCGAGGGTGTGGAGACCGTCGCCCTGCGTATTCGCCGTGACGGCCGGCGCAGGAAGCCTGGCGCCCACGCCAACGGGCCGGGCTGGCAGCTGGACCTGGCGATCCCCATGGGCGACGAGGCGACCCTGCACGCGCGGGTGGCCCTGCATGCGGACAAGGCGCTCTTCGCCACCCTGTGGTGTTCGCAGCAGGCCCTGTACGCGCGCGTGGAGGCAGGCCTCCCCCGGCTCGGCGACGCCCTGCGGGCGGCAGGGCTGGAGGTGCGCCACCTGGACTGCAGGCAGGGCGTGCCTCCGGAGGATACGGAGCCGCCTCACGGACCGGGATTCCCGCCCCTGCTGGACATCCGGGCATGAGCGAGAAGGACGCGACGCCGCCGCGTGACAAGCTCGCCGTGGCCTTGCGCTACGCACCGCAACGACGCGACGCACCGGTGGTGGTGGCCAAAGGCCGCGGACCCGTGGCCGAAGCCATCGAACGGCGGGCCGTGGACGCCGGCGTGCCGTTCCACGCCGATCCGGAGCTGGCCCGCGTGCTCGAGACGATCCCCACGGGGGAGGAGATTCCCGAGGCGCTCTACGTGGCCGTGGCCGAGGTGCTGGCCTTCGCCTATCACCTGCGGGGCTGGCGGCCGGGTGAGGACCGTGGCGATCCGTGATCCGGGAACGCCTTCAGGCGTATTCGTCCACGTGAGGGCCCGACTCGTCGCCGGGCGCGGGCCGCTCTTTGCCGCTGCCAGGGTGGGCCGGACCGGGTCGCGGCGCCCGCTGACGGCGCCCCCGGCGGGGTTCGTCCTCCTGGACGGGTCTCACCGGCGGGGAAGGTCCCAGCGGCGGAATCCGGTTCACGGGGCCTTCTCCTGCTCGAGCCATGCGGCCAGGCGTGCCCGCACCCGCAGCAAGGCCTGGCCGTGGATCTGGGAGACCCGTGATTCGCTCACACCGAGCACCGCCCCGATCTCGCGCAGGTTGAGCTCTTCGTCGTAGTACAGCGACATCACCAGCCGTTCGCGTTCCGGGAGGCCGGCCACGGCCTCGGCGAGCGCCGCCTGGAAGGCCTCGGCCTCCAGCGCCCGCTCCGGCTCCTCCGGCTGGGCGTCGCCCCAGGGGCCGCTTCCGGCCAGGTCGCCGGTGGCCCCCTCCTCGAGACTGGCCACGCGCGAGACGCTGGCGTCGCGCACGATGCGGGCGTATTCCTCGGCGGTGACGCCGAGCGCGTCGGCCACCTCGTGGTCCCGTGCTTCACGGCCCTTTTCGTTTTCGATCCGGCGGATCGCCTCGGCGGCCTCTCGGGCCTTGCGGTGCACCGAACGTGGCGTCCAGTCCGAGCGGCGCACCTCGTCCCAGATGGCACCACGGATCCGCGTACCGGCATAGGTGGTGAAGCTCGCGCCCTGTGCGGGGTCGAAGTGCCGCGCCGCATCGAGCAACCCCAGCATCCCGGCCTGGATCAGATCGTCCACTTCCACGTGCTGCGGCAGACGCGCCAGGATGTGGTACGCGATGCGCTTGACCAAGGGCGCGTGTTCCAGCACCAACGTATGGGGATCGGCCTGGGCCGCCGGGGCGTACGGTGCGGATGCCGACATGGCGCTTCAGCCGCCGGCCTGGACGCGCTGCGAGACCAGACGTTCGACGAAAAAGGCGATGTCACCGCCGGCATCGGTGGCCGGCGGCCACTCCTC
>JALVEU010000332.1 GCA_027030565.1 Gammaproteobacteria bacterium
GCACCGGGCTTCGGCAGGGGGGGTGCAAGAAAAGATCGGGTTCGTTCCGGCATGGGTGGCGTCGGAGCTGCATGCAGCGTCGAATCGGGGCGCCTATTCTCCCACAGCGCGGCGCGGGCAGGAAAACGGCCGGCTGAGCCGGCCGGGCCAAGGAGGTATCGAGTCAGGCTTGGTGCATTGGGGACCGCCGCGACCTCCGCGACGATCCTCCGATGTCGTTCATGGGGGCTCGTCGGGGTGGTTTCAAGACGCCCCCGGGGGTCGCCGCGGTGTGGAAAGGGCGCCGTCCAGCGTGAGCAGCCCGGCGTAGGCATCGATGCGCCGATCGCGCAGAAACGGCCACTGGCGGCGCAGTCTTGGCGTTCTCGCCATGTCGATCTCGGCGTGGATCACGGCGGGCGACTCCGGTGCCACCGCCAGCATCTCCCCTTGGGGACCACAGATGAACGAGCGGCCCCAGAATCGGATCTCGGCCGAGCCGGAGACTTCCAGACCCACCCGATTGGACACGGCCACGGGCAGCTGGTTGGCGATGGCATGGCCGCGCTGCACGGTGGTCCAGGCCTCGACCTGCCGGGCCTGCTCGGCCTCGGTGTCCAATGGATCCCAGCCGATGGCGCTCGGGTACAAGAGCAGTTGTGCGCCCCGCAGCGCCATGAGTCGTGCCGCCTCGGGGAACCACTGATCCCAGCACACCAGGACGCCCAAGCGCCCGGCATGGGTGTCGACGGGCACGAACCCCTGGTCGCCTGGTGCGAAATAGAACTTCTCATGGAAGCCCGGATCTTCCGGCACGTGCATCTTGCGGTAGGCGCCCGCCAGCCGTCCGTCGGCGTCGAGCACCACGGCGGTGTTGTGGAACACCCCCTCCAGACGCCGCTCGAATACCGAACCCACGATCACCACGCCCAATCGAGCGGCCAGCACCCCCAACCCGTCGGTGGTGGGGCCGGGTACCGGCTCGGCGAGCTCGAACCGGGAGGGATCCTGCTCGATGCAGAAGTACGGCCCGTTGTGCAGTTCGGGCAGCAGGATCAGCTTGGCACCCGCCGCTGCGGCCTCGTGGATGCCCTCGACGGTCTCGCGGGGCAGGGCACCGGGGTCGGTGGGTGCGGCGTGCTGGACGACGGCGATCTGCATGAAGGACTCCCTGCGTAGTGGACCAAGGACAGGCGGCCGCACCCGCGGCATCCGGGCCCGACCATGGCATAGTCTATCGGAGCCTGCGAGGGCGCTCAGGGGCAGTCGGCCCTTCGCCCAGGGCGATTGGCATGGCGAGACAGTGAAGACCGCCGTTTTGGGTGACGAAGATCCTGGCGTCGATGGGCATCACACGCCGGCCCGGGAACAGGGTCCCCAGGGTGCGGCGGGCGTGGGCGTCGGCGGGGTCGTCGAACTGGGGGACCAGGACGGCGCCGTTGATCACGAGGAAGTTCACGTAACTGGCCGGCAGCCGGCGCCCGCCTTCGTCCCGGACCGCTGCGGGCAAGGGGAGGGGCACCCGCCGGTAGGGCACGTCGTCGGCCGCGCGCAGCCTCTCCAGCTCCCGGCTGAGGGCGCCGAGGGACTCGAAATGGGGGTCCCGCGGGTCGGTGCAGGAGGCATGCACCAGGGTGTTGGGACCTGCGAAGCGCACCAGATTGTCCACGTGCCCGTCGGTGTCGTCGCCCTCGATCCACCCAGCCCGGAGCCAGTGAATCCGCGTGGCGCCCAAATGCGTGGCCAGCAGGCGCTCCATGGCCGTGCGAGTGATCCCGGGATTGCGAAAGGGATCGAGCAGGCAGTGCTCCGAGACCAACAAGGTGCCGCGCCCGTCCGTGTCGATGGCGCCACCTTCG
>JALVEU010000333.1 GCA_027030565.1 Gammaproteobacteria bacterium
TCCCTGCCGGCGCTTCCGCTACGCTTCGGCGCGCCGGTCGGTGCGCGAGAACGCGCAGCGCCTCCATGCATTCGTCCAGGCCTTGGGCGCGCGGCGGGTGCATTTCGTCACCCACAGCCTGGGCGGATTGGTGGTGCACCACTTGTTCGATCTGTCTCCGAGCCAGCCCCCGGGCCGGATCGTGATGTTAGGCCCACCCCTGCGGGGCAGCGCGGCGGCGCGGCGGCTGCGCCAGTGGCGCTGGGGACGCTGGCTGTTGGGGGCGAGCTACGAGTGCGGCCTGGACGGCCGGCTGCCCCGCTGGCACGGGAGCCGGGTGCTGGGTGTGGTGGCGGGTACCCGGCCCTTGGGTGCCGGCAGTCTGATCCTGCGTGCGCTGCAGCGTCCCAACGACGGGGTGGTGGAGGTGGCCGAGGCCTGCGCACCCTGGGTGGGACACTGCTGTCTGCTGCCCCATACCCATCTGACCCTGCTGTTCGCGCGCGATGTGGCCCGGGCGGTGTGCGGTTTTCTCCGGGACGGGCGGTTTAGCGACTGCATGGACGAGAGGCTACAATGACCGAAAAAGTGTCGGGTAGCGAGGACGTGCATGGCAGGACACAGCAAGTGGGCGAACATCCAGCACCGCAAGAAGGCGCAGGACGCCAAGCGGGGCAAGATCTTCACCAAGCTGATCCGTGAGATCACCGTGGCCTCCAGGATCGGCGGCCCCGATCCGGAGGCCAACCCACGCCTGCGCCTGGCGGTGGACCGGGCGCTGGCAGCCAACATGCCCAAGGACACCATCGAACGGGCCATCAAGCGCGGCGCAGGGGCCCAGGAGGGCGAGGCCTACGAGGAGGTACGCTACGAGGGATACGGGCCCGGCGGGGTGGCGGTCATGGTCGACTGCATGACCGACAACCGCAATCGCACCGTGGCCGAGGTGCGCCATGCCTTCACCAAGATGGGCGGCAACCTGGGGACCTCGGGTTCGGTGGCCTATCTGTTCAAGGAGCAGGGCGTGCTGGGCTACCCGGCCGGTGCCGACGAGGATGCCATCATGGAGGCGGCACTGGAGGCCGGTGCCGAGGACGTCGTGGTGGCCGAGGACGGGAGTATCGAGGTCATCACCGCACCCAGGGAGTTCCTCCAGGTCAAGGAGGCGATGATCGCGGCGGGCTTCGAGCCCGAGTATGCCGAGGTGACCATGCGCCCGGAGACCACCGTGGAGCTGGACGCCGAACAGGCGGAGAAGATGATGCGGCTCCAGGACATGCTCGAGGATCTCGACGACGTGCAGCGGGTGTACTCCAACGCCGAGATCCCCGACAAGGTGCTCGAGAGCCTGGCGTGAGGGTAGGGCCCGGGTGATCCGCATCCTCGGCATCGACCCGGGCTCCCGGATCACGGGTTATGGGGTGATCGACAGCGACGGGCGGCGCAGCCGCCACGTGGCCGATGGGTGTATCCGGATCGGGCCGCTGGGTCTGGCTGCGCGACTGGGCGTGATCTATGGGGGCGTGCTGGAGCTGGTGGACCGCTACGCACCGCAGGCCATGGCCGTGGAGGAGGTATTCGTATCGCGCAACGCCGCCAGCGCACTCAAGCTGGGCCATGCGCGTGCCGCCGCCATCTGTGCCGGGGTCAGCCGTGCGCTCCCGGTGGCGGAGTACAGCGCACGATCCGTGAAGCTGGCGGTGGTGGGTCGGGGCGCGGCGGACAAGGCGCAGGTGCAGCACATGGTCTGCCGCCTACTGGGGCTGGCCGGCACCCCGGCCGAGGACGCCGCCGATGCCCTGGCCGTGGCCCTGTGTCACGCCCACACCGAGGCGACCCGCCAGCGGCTGGCGGC
>JALVEU010000334.1 GCA_027030565.1 Gammaproteobacteria bacterium
GACGGCCATCCAGCCCAGTCCGGCCCCGAACAGGAGTTCACGATGGAACATGGAGATGGGGCTGACCCATTCGAAGGCCGCAACCCCGGTGAGCACCGAAAGGATCAGGGCCACACCCAGTGCCCAGTAGCGGACGTTGCGGCTGACGGACACGCCCGGCGTGACCCCGAAACGACGCCGCAGCCACGACGACAGGTCCGTCACCAGGGCGATGGGACACACCCAGGCGCACCAGACACGCCCCCCGAGGATCGTATAGAAGGCCAGCACGATGGCGGCACCCATCAGCACCTCCGGCTGCAGGATGTGTCCGGTCACCAGAATCTGCAGGGTGGCAAACGGGTCGGCCAGTGGAACGCTCTCGAGCAGTGTCGAGGCGCTGAGGTTGCCCACCAGGATGCGGCGGTCGAGCAGCGTCCAGCCCCAGTGGACGGTGCCGAAGAACAGCAGCAACACACCGATCTCGGTCAGCCGGCGCAGGATGGTGTAGCGCCACACCCAGAGCTTACCGGTGAAACTCTCGGGCATGACGAAGGGACGCACAGGCCTGCCATTGGGGCCGAGGCGAACCGGCCCCTCTTGCACGGGCGTGCTCACAGCTCATCCCCCCGGTTGAGGTAGTCGAGTCCGGCGGCCCTCTCCTCCTGGGTTCCGGGTTCCTCGTAGGGGTGGAACTCTTCGGTGAGACGTCCGCGATCTTTCCAACCCAGCCGGTAGTGCTCTCCGATCTTGCCTTCGATGAGCTCGGGCTGCATCACGCGGATCGAGGCCTTCTCCGTGGGACAGGCCTTCTCGCAGACGCCGCAGCCGGTACAGTATTCGGCCTGCACGACGGGTACGAACATCCCGTGTTTGCTCAGCTTGCGGGGATAGTTCTTGACGACGATCGCTTTGCCCTGGACCGGGCACTCGCGGTAGCAGATCTCACAGCGCAGCCCCTGCCAGGAAAGGCAGTGCTCCATGTCGATCACGGCCAGCCCCATGCGGGCCTCGTCGATCCTCTCCAGCGCAGGGTTCAGCGCCCCCGTGGGGCACGCCGCCTTGCACGGGATGTCCGGACACATGTAGCACGGGACCTCGCGCGGCACGAAATAGGGCGTGCCGATGGGGATCCGCTCCCCGGCCGGGGCCAGGCGCAAGGTGTCGTAGGGGCAATCACGGACACACTGCCCACACTTGATGCACTTGGCGTAAAACGCATCGGCGTCTTCGGCCCCCGGAGGTCGGAGCACGTTGTACGCCGCGTGCACCTGCTGCTCGACCATGAAGCCCCACAGGAGCCCGCCGGTGGCTGCCATGGCGGCACTTTGACCGAGCTTGGCCAGGAACACGCGCCGTGCCGACGAGGTCTTCGTACTCATTGGATCCTCTCGCGAAGTTTCGGCCAGGCCAGGCCTCGCCCAGGCGGGAAGGAAGCCCGCCCGGACGAGGCCAGCGAGATCAGGCCTTCACCACCTTGACCGCACACTTCTTGAAGTCTTCCTGCTTGGAGATCGGGCAGGTGGTGTCTAGCGTGACCTTGTTGATGTACACCGCTTCGTCGAACCAGGGTACGAAGATGTAGCCCTTGGGTGGCCGGTTGCGCCCCCGGGTCTCCACGCGGGCCTTGACCTCACCACGGCGCGAAATCACCCGCGCCAGGTCGTTGCGTTTGAGGCCCCGCTTCTCGGCGTCGGCCGGATGCATGTAGATCAAGGCTGCGGGCACGGCACGGTGCAGCTCCGGCACGCGGCGCGTCATGGTTCCGCTGTGCCAGTGCTCCAGCACACGCCCCGTGGACAACCACAGATCGTACTCGTCATCCGGTTGCTCGGCGGGTGCGGCATAGGGCCGGAAGAAGATCTTGGCCTTGCCGGCCAGACTCTTCTTGGTCGGGTCGGTCACCTTGTCCAGGTCCCCACTGGGCAGCTTCTTCAGCGCCGGGCCGTAGAACTCGAAGTCGCCCGTCTTCACGTACGGGTCGTACTTGGCGTTGAACCGCCACAGGGTCTCGTGCCACTGGCCGTCCTTGCCCTTGACGACCGGCCAACGCAAGCCGCGCACGTCATCGCGGTAGTAGACATCGAAGTCTGCCAGGTCGTGCGCATGGCCTCGGCCGAAGGTCACATACTCGTGCCACATGGCCTTCTCCGGGAACCAGCCGTACTCCTTGGCGATGTGGTTGTCGTGACCCTTGGCCACCGGGTCTGGCCATCGGTACTTCTTCTTGTTCTCCTCGGTCCCGAACAGCACATCGAACAAGGTCTCCTCGCCGGTATAGCCCATGGCCTTGGCCTGCTTGCTCACGTCCGGGAGCTTGCCGTCCGGGAACCCCTCGGCCTTCAGTCCGGGTACCGGCTGTTCCCCCCAGAACTCCTTGAGCTTGAAACGCTTGGCGAATTCCATGGTCTGCCAGAGATCACCCTTGGCCTCTCCGGGAGGCGGCACCTGCTCCCGCCAGGCCTGCGTGCGGCGCTCAGCGTTACCGTACAGGCCCCACTTCTCGAAGATCATGGCGGTGGGCAACACCAGATCCGCGACCTTGGCCGAGATCCCGGGGTAGGAGTCGGACACAACGATGAAGTTGTCCATCTCGCGGGCGGCCTTGATCCAGTGGTTGGCATTGGCGGTGTTCTGCCAGGGATTGTTCACCTGTACCCAGGCCCACTTGATGCTCCCGTCCTCCAGGTCGCGCATGATCTTGGTGAAGTGGCTGCCCACCTTGGGGTTCAGGTAACCCGTGGGGAGCTTCCACACCTTCTCGGCGAAGTCGCGGTGCTTCTTGTTGAACACCACCATGTCGGCCGGCAGGCGGTGCGCGAAGGTGCCCACCTCGCGTGCCGTGCCGCAGGCCGAGGGCTGGCCGGTCAGCGAGAACGCCCCATTGCCCGGCTGGCACTGCTTGCCCAGCAGCAGGTGGTTCATGTAGCACTGCTCGTTGACCCAGGTGCCACGCTGGTGCTGGTTGAAGCCCATGGTCCAGTAGGAGCAGACCTTGCGCTTGGGGTCGATATACAGGTCGGCGAGCTGCTTGAGTTTCTTCTTGAAGTCCTCCAGCGACTCGTCGGGATCCCCCTTGGCCAGTTCGGCCACGAAGTCCAGCGTGTAGGGCTCGACCGCCTTCTTGAAGTCCTCGAAGGTGATGAGCCAGTGCTTGCCCGCGCTCTTGGCATTCTTCTGCTCGACGATCTCCCCGGGCTTGCGCCGCTGGGCGATGGCCTCGTACTTGTCCAGTTTCACCCGCAACTGCTTGGCCTGTGTGTCCTTCTCCTTAGGGAAGGCGTACTTGTCGGTGGCACGCATGCCATAGCCGATGTCGTAGGGGCCGGTGGCGAACACGCAGTGCTTCTTCACGAAGTCCCAGTTGACCGCGTCGCGCTTGACGATCTCGCGGGCGATGTAGTTCTGGATCGCCAGGTCGGTATTGGGCTTGAAGATGATCTCCAGGTCGGCGATGTCGGAACAACGGTTGCGGAAGGTGGAGAGGTTGACGATCCGCACGTTGTCGTTGGACAGGCGCCGGTCGGAGACGCGAGCCCAGAGGATCGGGTGCATCTCGGCCATGTTGGCACCCCACACCACCACCGTGTCGGTGTACTCGATGTCGTCGTAGTTGCCGGCGGGCTCGTCGATGCCGAAGGTCTGGATGAAGGCGGCCACCGCCGAAGCCATGCAGTGGCGGGCGTTGGGATCGATGTTGTTGCTTCGAAAGCCGGCCTTCATGAGCTTGGCCGAGGTGTAGCCCTCCGGAATGGTGTACTGACCGGAGCCGAAGATGGCGACACCGGTGGGCCCCTTCTCCCGATAGGCCCGGCGGAACTGCTTGGCCATCTCGTCGAAGGCGCGCTCCCAGCTCACGGGCACGAAGTGCCCCTTCTTGTCGAACTCACCCTTGGCGTTGACACGCAGGAGGGGTTTGGTGAGGCGGTCCTTGCCGTACAGGATCTTGCCGTTGAAATACCCTTTGATGCAGTTGAGACCCCGATTGACAGGGGCATCGGGATCGCCCTTCGTGGCCACTACGCGCCCGTCCTTGGTGGCGATCATGATGCCGCATCCAGTGCCGCAGAAGCGACAGACCCCCTTGTCCCACTGCCAGCCGGCCTCGACGTCCTTGGGGGCGGCCTGCGCCTCTTTGGTCACCGGGATGCCTACTGTCGCTGCCGTGCTGGCGGCAATGCTGGCTTTAAGAAAATCGCGGCGTGTCAATTCCATCTCGACCTCCTCTGGGGTGCATGGCTTTCATCGATGCGGGGGTATCCGACTCATAGGGGTATGCCGATCACCGGCTGCGGAGCGATGCCACCCACCGGATCAATGCCTTGTACAGCGGGTGCGCAGCCGCCAGGGGAACGCGGCAGTGCCGGCTCTATTCGCGCAGGACCTCGGGCACGCAGACATCGGCCGAGCACGCATCCTCCTCCAGTTCCCTGGGAAATGCCGTATAGATCTGCTCGTCCTCGGCGAAGTAATGGTAGACCATGGCGGCATAGGCTACGTGGGGAAGTTCCTTGATGGCCTTCATTCCGTCGACCTCATCGTGAACCGAAGCCGCCTCCTGGACCACGACCGCGCGGGAGTTTCGCTCGTCCACGTGATAGACCTCCATGCCCGGCAGCGCGTTGAGGGCCTGAATGCCCGCCTGCAGCTCTCCCGGCTTGAATGCGACCACGATCCCGGAATAGTTCATCGGCGCTCTCGCCTCCCTTTCGTGAACCGGTATGCTCGCCCGGATATTTGCCCACGGAACGGGCCCACCTGCCTTAACCTGCGTCAAGAAGGTGACACAGGTCACGCTAGAACTTATTACTTAGGCATGGTCCAAGGGCGGCGCTGCGCATCGCTTGATCGCAATCAACATCAAGCCTGATCCGGATCAAGGCGGTCGTTCGCCGGGCTCCGTTAAGGTCGGGGACACCCTTCGTCCAAACATGCGGCACGAGCGAGCATGGGCATCCCGTCCGACATGGAACTCACGGAGCTGCAGCATTACGTTCCTCTCTTCTCGGGCTGCTCGCCTCGGGAATGGCAGGGGCTGGAACAGATTATGGCCCCCCAGTTCGTGGAAGCGGGCGAGATCCTCTTCCGGCAGGGCGAGCCTTGCAGTGCCTTCTACGCGGTGGTCCACGGCATGCTGAAACTGCGCCTGGAGGAGCCCGGGATCCGGCGCGTGGTGGGCTTCGTGCAACAGGGAGGGACTTGCGGCGAGTCGGCCGTGTTCTCCGGGGAGGGCTATGCGGTGACAGCGGTGGCGGTGTGCGACTGCGAGCTCATGGCCATCCCCGCCTTTCCTTTCCTCCGGCTCACCCAGCGTTTTCCCAACCTCGCCCTGCGCATGCTCGGCTGGATCAGCCAGCGCTACCACGCGCACTTGCGCAACAGCACCCGGCTGGCCATGCAGAACGCCGACCAGCGCGTGGCGGCCTGGCTGCTGCACCATGCAGCACCGCGCGCCGGGGCGCTACGCGTCATCCTCCCGCCACGACGTATCGACCTGGCCAATCTCCTGTGCATCACCCCCGAGACCCTGTGCCGCATCATGAAGCGTCTGCGCACCCAGGGGCTGGTGAGTGTCGAAGGCGACATCGTACACGTGGTGAAGCCCGAAGGGCTCCAGGCCATCATCGCCGGTATGCGCGAACGACCCCATCCCCCTGAGACGCCCCCCCGCGACACCACCACGCCTCGAATCAGCCGCGCCTGATCCCGCTCTCTGCCGGACACAAAAAACCGGTGGCTCGACAGAGCCACCGGTTTCCCCCACTGCCGCGTCCGAACGCAGGCTTCCCCCTGGAGGGATGCGGCCCTCGCCCGTTCCGTGAGCCACGATCCTACCCCCTGACCGCACCCGGATCGCATCCCGTCTGGTGATGTAATCCTGCAACCACAGTATAGTCATATTGTCTGGAATGCGCAACATGGTGTCGCTCATACACCACACCATGACCTCATGGCCCCCGTGTAATCCGCTGGAGCGGATCTGGAATCTCGCCGGGACAGAAGGTTTCGCCCAGCGCCGTTTCGTACCACCATTCGGCCGTCCACGGGTCTTGGGCCACGCCGAGCCCCAGCTCGAACATCAGGCCCACTTGATAGGCGGCCTCGGGCAACCCATGTTCGGCAGCCTTCCGGTACCAGTGCAACGCCACGGCGGACGACCTCGCCACACCCAGGCCATGCTCGTACAAGACGCCCAGCCCCAGCTCGGCCAATGGCTCGGGCTCGGGCGCCTCCGCCGCAGCCAGCCACGCCGCCCTCGCCGCAGCCCAGTCCCCGGCCAGGAACGCCTCCCTGCCCGCCTGATAATCGGCGGCCTGAGTAACATGCCACGCCAGGAGCAAGCCCAAGAGGCCCTCAGCCACCCGCACGGCGCGCCTCCAGCACGCTCGGCACCTGTGAGAGCTTGCCCAGAATGCGGCTCAACTGCGTGGCGTCCGTGACCTCGATGCGTAGCTCCATGCGCACGCTGTGATCCTTGGGATCGGTGCGGGTGTCGGCACGCAGGACATTCACTCGTTCGTCGGCGAGCAGGCCCGTCACATCGCGCAGCAGCCCCTTGCGGTCCACGCCCAGGAGTCGAATGTCCACGGGGTAGACCTCAGGCTCCCCGCCCCATTCCACCTCCACCAGGCGGCCGGGGTCGGCGGCCGTCAACGCGGCCAGTTCCGAGCAGTCCCGGCGATGGATGCTCACCCCACGACCCTGGGTGATATATCCCCACACGGGATCACCGGGCATGGGCTTGCAACAACCTGCACGCTGGGTGAGCAGGTTACCCACGCCACGAATCGTCACCCCTTTCGCTTCGCGTGACGCTTCCCCGGCGCCGGAACCAGGCATGCGCAACGGGCCTTTCAGCCCGGGCACCTTGAGTGCACCTGCAAACTGGTGCACTCCGACGTCGCCACGACCCACTGCGGCATACAGATCGTCCACCCCGTTCAGGTTGAAACGCCGGGCGACCGATTGGAGATCAGGCGACTGAACACCCAGGCGTTGGAGTTCGCGCTCGACGATCTGGCGACCCTCCTTGATGTTGCGTTCCCGATCCTGCTGACGAAACCATTGCCGGATCCGTGACTTGGCCTTGGTCGTGCGCAGATAACCGAGGTGCGGACTCAGCCAGTCGCGGCTCGGCCGCGGTTCCTTGGCGGTGAGGATCTCCACCCGGTCGCCGGAGTGCAGGACGTGGTTCAAGGGTACGATCCGCCCGTTGACCTTCGCCCCACGACAGCGATGACCCACCTCGGTGTGAATGGCGTAGGCGAAGTCCAGCGGGGTCGACCCGCGGGGTAGATCGATCACCTCCCCAGCCGGCGTCAGCACGAAGACCCGGTCCTGAAAGAGCTCCGTGCGCAGCTGCTGCATGAGCTGCGGGTCGTCCTCGCCCGCCTCGAGCGACTGCTGCAAGGCCCGAATGCTGCGCTGCATGAGCTCGTCCTGCTGGCCGCCCTCCTTGTACAACCAGTGGGCGGCGACACCACGCTCTGCATATTCGTGCATCTCCCGGGTGCGGATTTGCACCTCCACCACTCGGCCCCGCGGCCCGATGACCGCCGTGTGCAATGACCGGTATCCATTGTCCTTGGGATTGGCGATATAGTCGTCGAACTCCCGGGGGATGTGGTGCCATAGCCCGTGCACCACCCCCAGTGCGGCATAGCAGTCTGCGACCCTCTCCACGATGACCCGCACGGCACGCAGGTCGTAGAGCTCGTCGATATCGAGTCCCTTGCGCTGCATCTTCTTCCAGATGCTGTAGATGTGTTTGGGCCGGCCCTTGACCTCACACCGAATGCCCTCTGCCTCCAAGGCTTGCCGGAGGATCCGCACGAACTCCGTGACATAGCTCTCGCGTTCCCTGCGAGATTCCTCCAAGGCCCGGGCCACGGACTTGTAGGCTTCGGGCTCCAGGACCCGGAACGAGAGATCCTCCAGCTCCCACTTGAGTCGTGCGATACCCATGCGGTTCGCCAGCGGCGCGTAGAGATCCAGGGTCTCCTGCGCGATGCAGCGGCGCTTGGATTCAGGCTCCAAGTCGAGGTTGCGCAGGCGCTGCAGCCGGTAGGCGAGCTTGATGACCAGCGCCCTGATGTCGCCGATCAAGGCCAGCAGCATGCGCCGCAGGCGTTCGATCTGCTCGGGGCTCTGAACGGTGGTGTGCTCGCACTCCTTGAAGGTGTTGAGCCAATGGACGTTGCGGACGAGTTCCGCCACCGGGGCCCCGAATTCTGCTTCGATGGCCTGGGTGTGCAGCGGCTCCCGCAGACGGGGGTCGCTCAACAGCGCGGCAATCAAGGTGGTCTCGTCGACTCCGAGTTCTCTCAGGATCAGGGCCACGTCGACACCCCGTGGGCGGGGATCGTCGTCCGCTGCCTGCAAGGCGATGCGCAACGCCCGGAGCAACGCATCCGAGCCCTGCTCGGACCCGGTATCCAAACCGAAGGCCACCCGCAGCTGGGATTCATCGTGCCCAACGGCCTGGATGACACTCTGAACCACGTGAACCTCCCGACAAACCGGTCGATGCCCGTATGCCCGGGCAGATAAGTTGGAGTCCTGGAAGGCGGCGAAGTTGCCGCCGGTTCATTCGCCGTGGATGGTGAGCACCACGGTTCTGCGGTGGGGCCGAAGGCGATGTTCCCAGAGATACACGCCCTGCCATGTGCCGAGCGCGCAGCGTCCCGCCGTCACCGGAAGGGTGAGCTCACTGTGGGTGAGGACGGTGCGCACGTGTGCGGCCATGTCGTCCGGCCCCTCGGCCACATGCCGAAACCGCGGATCCCCATCGGTGACCAGGCCTTCCATATAGCGTTCCAGGTCGGTGCGTACGGCGGGGTCGGCGTTCTCGCACAGGATCACCGAGGCGCTGGTGTGGGGCACGAATACGTGGCAAAGGCCCACACCGATCCCGCTGTCGCGCACGAAGTCCTCGATCGCCGGCGAGAGGGCATATGTACCCCGTCCTCGGGTCTCCACCTTGAGCACCTGCTGCCGAACCATATGTGCTTTTATGCCAGGATCATATAGAGAGGAACTTGAATCAGGATTAGATCTCCAGCATGAGCCGCTGCGGGTCCTCCACGGCCTCCTTCACGGCGACCAGGAACTGCACGGCCTCGCGCCCGTCGATGAGTCGGTGGTCGTAGGACAACGCCAGATACATCATGGGACGAACGACCACCTCACCGTCCACCACCACGGGGCGTGGCTGGATCTTGTGCATGCCGAGGATGGCGCTCTGGGGTGGATTGAGGATGGGCGTGGACAGCAGCGACCCGAACACCCCGCCGTTGGTTATGGTGAAGGTGCCACCCTGGAGCTCCTCCAGTTCCAGCCGGTTCTCACGTGCCCGACGTGCGAAGTCGGCGATGCGCCGTTCGATTTCGTGCAGCGGCAGTTGATCTGCATCCCGCAGGACGGGTACCACCAGCCCGCGCTCGGTACTCACCGCAATGCCGATGTCGTAGTACCCGTGGTAGACGATGTCGGTGCCGTCGATGGAGGCATTGACCTGGGGGAATCGGCGCAGCGCGGCGACGCAGGCGGCGACAAAGAATGACATGAAGCCGAGTTTCACCCCATGGCGCGCCTCGAACGTCTCGCGGTAGCGCCGGCGCAGGTCGGTCACCGCCTGCATGTCCGCCTCGTTGAAGGTGGTCAGGATGGCGTGATCGCGTTGCGCCTCCAGCAGGCGCTCGGCGATGCGGCGGCGCAGCCGGCTCATGGGAACCCGTTTCTCGGGGCGTGCGCCAGGCTCGACCCTTCCAGCTTCCTGCCGGCTCAGATGGGCCTCCACGTCCGCACGTGTAAGCCGGTCCGCCCGGCCGCGCGGGATCTCTTCCGCGCGCAGCCCATGCTCTTCCAGTAGCCGCCGCACGGCGGGACTCAGCTTTGGTTTCGCTCGACCCGTGGTCGCAGGCGCCGCCTCGGGCTCGCCAGCGCCACCCGGGGCGCCCGGCGGCGGGGCGGCGGCGCGGGGCGGAGCGGTCTCCACCAGTCCCAGCACTTCGCCCCGGGTGACCTGTGCCCCCGGGGCCTTGAGCACCGCCTCCAGCACCCCGCTGGCCGGGGCCGGCACCTCGAGCGTCACTTTGTCGGTCTCCAGGTCCAAGAGCGGCTCCCCTTCCTGCACCGCGTCCCCCACCCGCTTGTGCCATATCGCCACTGTGGCGTCCTGTACGGATTCTGGTAATTCTGGAACTTCGATTTCCAGCTTCAAGTCATTCCTCCACTTCTTCTTCGCAAGCCTGGCCGCGGTACGGTGCATGCGCCCCCACGGAGCGCCAGCACGGCCTTCCCGAACGCGCGGGCGCCCGGCATCGCGCTGGACGGAAACCGGGCCGTCTCAACCCGAGGCGGCACGCACTTGGGTATCCGCCGCTTCCTGGTCCAGCCGCAGGGCCTCGGCTACCAGGGCGCGCTGCTGTTCGCGATGCTTCTGGAGATAACCCACGGCCGGTGCGGCAAAGTAGCGGCGCCCGGCGTATTCCAGGCGGTGGTGTTCGGACAGGCATCCCTTGAGCGTGCGGCGCGACTGCATGTAGTACCAGGCCCCCTGGTTGCGCGGCTCCTCCTGGGCCCAGACCACTTCCCGCGCATTGGGGTAGCGGGCCAAGATCTCACGCACCTCCTCACGCGGGAAGGGATAGAGCTGCTCGATGCGCACGATGGCCACGTCGGTCAGATGATGCTCGCGGCGCTTCTCGAGCAGGTCGAAGTACACCTTTCCTGCGCAGAAAATGATTCGTTTCACACGTTGTGCATCGAGGGGGTCGATCTCGTCCATGACCACGCGGAATGCGCCTTCGGTGATCTCCTCCAGCACCGAGGTGGAGAGCCGGTGGCGCAGCAGGCTCTTGGGCGTCATGACCACCAAGGGCTTGCGGTAGGGGCGCAGCATCTGCCGGCGCAGCATGTGGAACATCTGTGCCGGCATACTCGGCACGCAGACCTGCATGTTGTCCTCGGCACACAGCTGCAGGAACCGCTCCAGGCGTGCCGAAGAATGCTCCGGGCCCTGCCCCTCGTGGCCGTGGGGAAGGAACAGCGTGATTCCACAGTAGCGCTGCCACTTGGCCTCGGAGGAGCTGATGAACTGGTCGATGATGACCTGTGCATTGTTGGCGAAATCGCCGAACTGGGCCTCCCAGATGATCAGTCCCAGCGGCTCGGCCGTGGCGTATCCCACCTCGAACCCGAGCACCGCCAGCTCCGAGAGGAGCGAGTTGATGGGCAGGAATTCGGGCTGGCCCTCGAACAGGTGGCGCAAGGGAATCCAGACCTCGCCGGTTTTCTGATCGTGGATCCCGGCGTGACGATGGAAAAAGGTGCCTCGCACGCTGTCCTGCCCGGACAGGCGCACCAGATAACCATCCTCCAGCAGAGAGGCATAGGCCAGGGTTTCGGCGTACCCCCAGTCCATGGGCATCTCGCCGCGTCCCATGGCCGCCCGCTCCTCGAGAATGCGCTGCACCTTGGGATGGACCTCGAAATGGGGCGGCACGCGGACCATGGCCTCGGTGAGCCGGCACACGCGGTCCAGGTCGATGGCCGTCTCCGCCGGTTCGCGCCAGTGCTTGCCGATGTAGGGACGATAGTCCACCGCGAAGCGCCGGTCGGGGTTGGGATCCAGCGGGCGGCCGCACACCGGTTCACCCCGCTCTAGCCGCTTCAGGTAGGCTGCGCGCAGCCGTTCGACCAGGTCGGGTTCCACCACGCCCTCCCCGACGACGCGCTCCGCGTACAGGTCGCGAACGTCCGGGTGCTGGCGAATCTTGCGATACATGATGGGCTGGGTGACCGAGGGCTCGTCGGCCTCGTTGTGCCCATGACGCCGGTAGCAGACCAGATCCACCACCACGTCGCGGTTGAAGGTCATGCGATAGTCCAACGCCAGCTGCATGATGAACACGCAGGCCTCTGGGTCGTCGCCATTGACGTGGAAGATGGGTGCCTGGACCATTTTCGCCACGTCGGTGCAGTAGAGCGTGGAGCGCGAGTCTAGCGGGTCGCTGGTGGTGAACCCGATCTGGTTGTTGATGACGATGTGGACGGTGCCACCGGTGGTGTAGCCGCGGGTCTGGGACAGATTGAGGGTCTCCATCACCACCCCCTGCCCTGCGAACGCCGCATCGCCGTGCAACAGGACCGGTAGGACCTGATTGCGGCTGCGGTCGCGCCGCCGCTCCTGACGGGCGCGTACCGATCCCTCCACCACGGGATTGATGACCTCGAGGTGCGAGGGGTTGAACGCCAGCACGGCGTGCACCGTGCCGTGGGGCGTCACCAGGTCGGAGGAGAAGCCCTTGTGGTACTTGACGTCTCCCGAGCCGAAACCCGGCTTGGGCACACCCTCGAACTCCTCGAACAGCTCCTGCGGGCTCTTGCCGAAGATATTGACGAGGACGTTGAGCCGGCCGCGGTGCGCCATGCCCATGATCATCTCTCCGATCCGATGGCGGCCGCAGTCCTCGATGAGGCGATCGAGCATGGGAATCAGCGAGAGCCCGCCCTCCAGCGAGAAGCGCTTCTGGCCCACATACTTGCGGTGCAGATAGCGCTCCAGCTCCAGTCCGGCGGTGAGCCGCTCCAGGATCCTGCGCCGCATGGCCGCGTCGAGCCGCGGTCTGCCGTGTATGCCCTCCAGGCGTTTCTGGATCCAGCGCTTCTGCCGGGTGTCGGTGATGTGCATGTACTCCGAACCGATGGTCCGGCAGTACGTGGACTCCAGCACGGCCAGGATCTCGCGCAGCGGTGCCCGGTCGGGCACGCCGAACAGTGACCCGGTGTTGAACTCCTGGTCGAGGTCGGATTCCTCCAAGCCGTGGTACGCCAGGTGCAGCTCCGGAACGTCGGGGCGCTCATACTGCTTCAGGGGATCGAGATCGGCACGGCGGTGCCCGAGGAATCGGTAGGCGTTGATGAGTTGCAGGACCGCCACCTGTTTGGCGGCGGGCACTGCACAGGCCAACCCCGCCGAAGGCGATACGCTCACGCGCGCTTGCGCCAGGGCACGGGCCACCGCTTCCGGGCGCAGGGGGTGTTCGCGGCCCACCGTCTCGAACCAGCGCCGCCAGTGCTCCGGCACCCGCGCCGGGTCCTCGAGCCAATCCTCGTACAGCGACTCGATGTACTCGGCATTCCCACTGTAGAGGTAGGAATGGGGCGCTCGGTCCATGGCGATCGGTCGGCTGCGGTGTTTCACTGAAGTGTAGCGCAGATCCGACAGGGCGTTGCCCCCGCCTCCTGCACAGCCGTCAGGGCTGTTGCGATGGGCGGTCCTGGGGACCTGGTTCGGTCGCGGCGACCGTGAGGGTGACACGGGACGCCGCCCGGCTCGGCCTGGCGCGGGCGCCTGCGGCTACATGGTATAGGTGGGTCGTTCGGTCCCCAGCGCACCGGCCAGAATGGTCTCGATTCGAGACTGGGTGGCGCCCTGGTCCTGTTCCAGGAACTGCACCCCGATCCCAGGCGTGAGGCTCCCCTGCGCTCCGGGCGGCGTAACCCACACCACCCGTCCGGCAACGCCGAGCCGCTCGGTCTCCTCCGGGAGGGTGAGCATCAGAAAGACCTCGTCGCCCACCCGGTATGGCCGCGTGGTTTTCACGAACAGGCCACCGTTTCTGACGAACGACATGTAGCTCTTGTAAAGCTCGGCCTTGTCCTTGAAGGCCAGCATCAGCATGTTCTTGGCGCCCGCCGCCATGACGTTCCATCCCTTGATTCGTGACCGGGTGTCTTTCACCTGGAGCAGCCCTCCGAGGCGGCCCTGACCCAGTCCAGTACCAGCCGTTCGCGGAAGAGCTGCTCGTTCAGCCCGCCCAACTGCGCCTTGCGCAGTTCCAATAAGGCATCGTACAGCACCCACAGCCCCTGTAAAGGAATGGCACGGCCCAGGCTTGCAAGCGGCTGACGGATCCCGGCATCGTCCGGACGAGCGGCGCCACCCAATCGCATGCGCACCAATGCCGACGCCCACTCGACCATCCATTCCAAGACGAGCTCGGGCGCAAGCCCTTCCAGGTCCGTCGAGGCCTGCAAGACCCCGACACGCCCCGCCACAGCGTCCGCCAGGGCCTGCAACACCACGGGGCGCCGTCCCCATGGCGGATCCTCCAGCGTCTCCATCACGCGCAGGGGATGCCGCAGCTCGTGCGCCGGAGCCGCCTCCACAGCTTCACGCCCCAACCGGGTCTGCAGCCACCGCTTGCCCGCCTCCGCGCCCACCGCAGGAAAGCGCAGGCCCTGGCAACGGCTGCGCACCGTGGCCGGAAGCCTGGAGGGGGCTGCCGTCACCAGCAGCAGCACGGTCCCTGGCGTCGGCTCCTCCAGCGTCTTGAGCAGGCTGTTGGCCGCCGAGGCGTTCATCCGCTCGGCCTCCAGCACGAGTGCCACCTTGAACGCCTCGGTGCTTCGCGTCAGCTCCACGAAACCGATGAGCTCACGCACGGCCTCCACCCGAATGGGCGCGTTGGCCTCTTGCGGACGCAGCACCAGCAGGTCCGGATGGGCCTCGGCTTCCATCCAGTGGCAGGCCTGACAGGCCCCGCAGGGTGCGCAGCCCCGGGGATCGAGGCACAGCAGCGCGGCCGCCAGCCGCCGTGCAAACCACGTCTTGCCCACCCCCCGTGGCCCCGAGAGGAGCAGTGCATGCGGCATCCGCCCGCCGGCACGCATACGCTCCACGCGCGTCCATTGGGGGGCATGCCAGGGCAGGCGTTCAGGAAACGGCACCGGACTCCCTCACCCATTGCCGAACGATCCGCCACACCGCGGCACGCACCTGGGGCAGGTCCAGGGCCGCATCGATGCGAACGAAACGTTGCGGCTCCCGGCGCGCGCGTTCCAGATAGGCGGCCCGCACCCGCTCGAAAAACGCCTGCTGCTCCTGTTCGAACCGGTCCGGCTCGCCCCGCTGCCGGGCCCGCGCCAGCCCCGTCTCCACCGGCAGGTCCAAGAGCAGGGTGCGGTCAGGTCCGAAGCCGTGCAGCGTCCAGTCCTCGAGCGCCTCGATCCGCCGCATGTCCACGCCCCGGCCACCACCCTGGTATGCGTACGTGGCGTCGGTGAACCGGTCGCTCACCACCCAGCGCCCCGCGGCCAGGGCCGGGCGGATGCGCCGGTGGACGTGCTCGGCTCGCGCAGCGAACATCAGCAGCAGCTCTGTGTCCTGGTGCATACCCTGCCACCGGGGGTCGAGGAGAATCCCGCGGAGTTCCTCCCCAAGGGGCGTGCCCCCCGGTTCACGCGTCATCTCCACCGGCAGCCGTGCCTCCCGCAGCACCGCCTGGATGGTTTCCATGACGGTGGTCTTCCCGGCCCCCTCCCCGCCCTCCACCGTGATGAACCAGCCGCGCTTCATCGCTTCAGTTGATACTTGCGAACCGCCTTCACATGTTCGCTGTAGCTCTTGGAGAAATGGTGCGTTCCATCCCCCTTGGATACGAAGTAGAGGTACGGGACGTCGGCTGGACGGGTGGCTGCGCGGAGGGCGTCCGCCCCGGGCAGACAGATGGGGGTGGGCGGCAGCCCGCTCCGTACGTAAGTGTTGTACGGCGTGTCCTCGCGCAGGTCGCGGCGGCGCAGATTGCCATCGAAACGCTCTCCCAAGCCATAGATCACGGTGGGATCGGTCTGCAGCTTCATGTCCCGCTGTAGGCGCCGCACGAACACAGCCGCAATGAGCGGATACTCTGCGCGGCGCGAGGTCTCCTTCTCCAGAATGGAGGCGAGGATCAGCGCCTCGTAGGCCGACTTGAGGGGCAGGCCGGGTTGCCGGGACCGCCAGGCCTCCTCCAGGCGGCGTTTCATCTCGCGGTGTGCCCGGCGCAGGAACTCCAGGTCCGTGGTCCCCTTGGGGAAATAGTACGTGTCCGGGAAGAACCAACCCTCGGGATGCATGCCCGGCTCGCCCAGTAGGGCCATCACGTCCTGGTCCTGGCCGATCACCACCCGGATCTTCGGGTGCGACTGTACCGCCTGGAGCATCTGACGGTAGGTCCAGCCCTCGGGAACGGTCAGACGGGCCTGGAGGGTGCGGCCGGAGGAGAACAGTTCCATGAGTCCCACTGGCGTCACCCCGGGAGCGATGCGGTATTCGCCGGCACGGAGGCGCGCCGCCTGGCCGGACAGCCGCGCATACAGCCTGAAGTACAGCGGTTGACGGAGGAGTCCCTGGCGCTTCAGGTCCCGAACGAGCGCCCGCAACGTCGTACCCGGCCGAATCTCATACACCACGCCGCCAGCGGGCACGGCCAAGGGCGTATGCAGAAACCGCTGATAGTCGCTCCACAGCCACAGGCCTACGCCGATCGACACGGCCAGCGTGAGCGCGGCGCCGGCGAGAAAACGCCAGCGACCGCCCCTGCGAACCCGCCCTCCTCCGGACCTTGCAGCGCCGCGCCTACGACCCCGAAGGCCGCTCACGGCTGCCGCACCCCGGACTCGGTTTGGGCGGCGAGCGCGGCGAGAGGAAACGGCTCACGGTATCGCCAGTCCCCGATCTGCGCCACCCACCGCAGGCCCGTCACCGCGTTGGTGATGAACACCCCCTCGGCCTGCCGAACCGCCTCGAGCCCGAACCGCTGCACATGCACCGATATGCCCAGCGATCGCGCGGCCTCCAGGACTGCCCTGCGCATGACCCCATCCACCCCCGCCCGGTCCACAAGGGGCGTGAACAGGGCATCATCGCGCCATAGGAACAGGTTGGAGGCGACACACTCCACCACTGCGTCCGTCTGATCCAGCATCAGCCCTTCGTCGTATTCGTCGCCCCACTCCTGTCGGGCCAGGACCTGCTCCAGCCGGTTGAGGTGCTTGATCCCCGCCAACCGGGGATTGATCCCCAGGCGGGTCCGGCATACGCACAGGCGCAGCGCGCCCTGTCGGAACTGGGGCCAGGGAAAGCGCAACACCACGCGCGTGGGTGTGGGAGTGCCGCGTACCCGGTAACCCCGCTCGCCGCGTCCCCGCGTGAGGAGGATCTTGGCGACACTCGGCCCGCGACCCGCGCAGACTCTTTCCAGTTCCGCAAGCAGCACCGTTTCCGGCGGCATTTCGATCCCGAGCCGCCTGCAGCCCTGAAGCAGGCGGTGCATGTGTGCCTCCCAACGCAACGGGCGCCCATGGTGCACTGCCAGGGTCTCGAACAGACCGTCGCCGAAGGCCAGTCCCCGATCCAGCACCGGGACCACGCTGCACGGCACGCCGTCGACCAGGCTTTCGAAGCCTGCCATGGTCGGATGGGCACGGGCTCGGCCGCAGGAAGCTCAGAGCTTGCGGAAGGCGAGCGTACCGTTGGTCCCGCCGAAGCCGAAGGAGTTGGACAGGACCACCCCCACCTTGGCCTCACGTGCCTCATTGGGCACGTAGTCCAGGTCACAAGCCGGATCCGGATGCTCGTAGTTGATCGTCGGCGGCAGCACCTGGTCGCGGATCGCCAGTACGGAGAACACGGCCTCCACCCCCCCGGCCGCACCCAACAGGTGGCCGATCATGGACTTAGTGGAGCTCATGGCCAACCGGTAGGCGTGATCGCCAAAGGCGGCCTTGACTGCCTCGGTCTCGGCGAGATCCCCCGCCGGAGTGGAGGTGCCGTGTGCGTTGATGTAGTCCACCTCCTCGGGGTTGATCCCGGCATCGCGCAGCGCATTGAGCATACAGCGAGCGGCCCCCTCGCCCCCGGGGGCTGGCTGGGTCATGTGATGGGCGTCGCTGCTCATGCCGTACCCGGCCAGCTCGCAGTAGATGTGCGCGCCCCGCCGTCGCGCGTGTTCGTATTCCTCGAGGACCAGCACACCCGCGCCATCGCCCAGCACGAAACCGTCCCGGTCGCGGTCCCAGGGCCGGCTCGCACGCTCCGGATCGTCGTTGTGCGACGCCGACAAGGCCCGAGCCGCCGCGAATCCGCCGATACCCAGCGGGCAGGTGGCCATCTCGGCCCCGCCGGCGATCATCACATCCACGTCGCCATAGGCGATCAGCCTCGCCGCATCGCCGATGTTGTGGGTCCCCGTGCTGCAGGCCGAGACGATGGAGATATTGGGTCCCTTCAGGCCGTACATGATGGACAGGTTGCCCGCCACCATGTTGATGATGCTCGCCGGCACGAAGAAGGGGGAGATCCGCCGCGGGCCGGACTTGAGGTAGGCCTCGTAGTTGCGCTCGATGAAGGGCAGCCCGCCGATCCCCGAGCCGATGGCCACCCCGATGCGCTCGGCGTTTTCTTCCGTCACCTCCAGGCCTGCGTCCCGGATGGCCTGCACCGACGCACCGATACCGAAGTGGATGAATTCATCCATCTTCTTCTGTTCCTTCGGCGGAATGTAGTCGTCCGCGTTGAAGTCACGCACGGTGGCGGCGATCTGCACCGGGAATGCGCTGGGATCGAAGCGGTCGATCCGCGTAACGCCGCTCCTGCCGGCCAGGATGTTCGCCCACGCCTTGTCCACGGTGGAGCCCACCGGACAGACGATCCCGAGTCCCGTTACGACGATCCGACGTTTTGACAAGGCGAGTCCCTCATTCCAACCTACTCACGACGCCGCCAGCGCGCGATGCCGCGAGACTGGCAACCCCCGGCCTACAAAACGAAGGCCGGACCCGCAGTGTTTCACGGGCCGACCCTGGAATGGACCTGCGCCGCGCCCGGTGAGAGACCCCAGGGGCGGCGAAACCCACAGACCGCATCAGCCACCCAGGTGACTGTTCACGTACTCGATCGCCTCACGAACGGTGGTGATCTTTTCAGCCTCCTCGTCGGGAATCTCGCACTCGAACTCCTCCTCGAGGGCCATGACCAGTTCCACGGTATCGAGGGAGTCCGCCCCCAGATCGTCCACGAACGAAGCATCTTCCGTGACCTGATCCTCGTTCACTCCTAGCTGCTCAACCACGATCTTCTTCACGCGTTCGGCGACGTCGCTCATCTGTTGGTCATCCTCTTCAGCTGACGAAAAACCCGCTCGCACCGGGTCCCGGCCGAAGCGGCCGCCCCGCCACGAAGCGGCTATTGTATACCCGTCGGGGGCGAGATTCAGGCAAGCTGCAGCGCCGCAGACGACCCATCGGGAAGGGGCCGGTCCAGACCCCTGGAACCAGTGCCGAGCACCGCCCCGCACCTCCGCGGGCATCTCAACGCATGTACATCCCGCCATTGACGTTCAGGGTCTCACCTGTGATGTAACCCGCCTCCTCCGAGGCGAGGAAGGCCACCGCATGGGCCACGTCCTCGGGGCTGCCCAGCTTCCCCAGTGGAATGTCCGCGTGCAACGCCGCCCGTTGCTCCTCCGTGAGCGCGTCGGTCATGTCGGTCGTGATGAAACCGGGCGCCACCACATTGACCGTGATCCCTCTCGACCCGATTTCGGCGGCCAGAGACTTGGAGAAACCGATCATGCCGGCCTTGGCCGCTGCATAGTTGGTCTGGCCTGGATTGCCCTTGAGCGCGACGATGGAGGCGATGCTGATGATCCGCCCGCGCCGCGCTTTCATCATCCCCCGCAGGCAGGCGCGGCTCATCCGATAGACGGACCCCAAGTCGGTCTCGATGATCGTCTGCCAGTCCTCGGGGCCCATGCGTACCAGCAGGCTGTCCCGCGTGATCCCTGCATTGTTGACGAGGATCAAGGGCGGGCCAAACTCACGGTTCACGGACTTGAGCAGCGCATCCACCGAACCCTGATCGGTCACGTCCAGGACCATGCCACGCCCCCGGCCACCGACGTCCCGCAGTGCCTGTGTGATCCGCTCGGCCCCCGCCTCCGTGGTGGCTGTACCCACGACCGCCGCACCGCGACGTGCCAGTTCCAATGCGATCGCCTGTCCGATCCCCCGGCTCGCCCCGGTCACCAACGCGATGTCACCCGCCAGTCCCATGATCCTCATCCCCCGCAAAGCTCGAGTGCCCGCTCCATGGCCTGCGGGCTGTCCGCGCACTGCACCGGCACGGAGCGATCGATCCTGCGCACGAGCCCGGCCAACACCTTCCCGGGACCCAGCTCCACAACACGGTCGACGCCCCGGGCGCGCATGGCGTGGATGGTCTCCACCCACCGTACCGGGCGATAGAGCTGCGCGGCCAACGCCTCGCGGATCTCGTCCGGCCTGCGGTGTTCGGCCACGTCCACGTTGTGCAGCACGGGGATCGCGGGCGCCTTTACCGGTACCTCACGCAGGGCTTCGGCAAGCCGTGCCGCTGCCCCGCGCATGAGACTGCTGTGCGCGGGCACACTCACCGGCAAGAGCACCACCCGTCGCGCGCCCGCCGCCTTGGCGGCCGGCACCAGACGCTCCACGGCCTGGCGCTCGCCCGCCACGACCACCTGTCCCGGCGCGTTGAAATTCACCGCCTCCAGCACCTCCCCTCGGGCCTGCTCCGCACACAGGGTGCGCACGCGCTCGTCGTCCAGCCCCAGGACCGCCGCCATGGCACCGCGCCCCTCGGGCACCGCCTCCTGCATCAGCCGGCCGCGCAGTCGCGCCAGCTGCGCGGCCGTTGCAAACTCCAGGGCCTCGGCCGCCACCAGGGCCGTATACTCCCCGAAACTGTGTCCGGCGAGCACCGACGGCTGGCAGCCTCCGCAGGCCTGCCACACGCGCAATGCCGCTATCCCGGCCCCGAGCATGGCCGGCTGTGTGTTCTCGGTTCGATCCAGGGCCTCGGCGGGGCCTTCCTGTACCAGGCGCACAAAATCCTGCCCCAAGACGTCCGAAAGCTCCTCGAATGTCTCCCCCACCTGCGGAAACGCTGCACCCAGCTCGGCGAGCATACCCACCGCCTGCGAACCCTGTCCGGGAAATACGAACGCGATGCTCATCGACCCCTAACTCGACCGCCCACGACCATGCCCGGGCATGTGCATGGACGGACTACGCTTGTTTTCTGCGGGCGCTTGTCGATAATGACGGGCCCCAATCGGAAACGCGACATTCTAACCGCATGGCGAAGGAAGATCATATCGAGATGGAGGGCACGGTCATCGAGACCCTGCCCAACACCATGTTCCGTGTGAAGCTCGACAACGGCCACGTGGTGACCGCCCACATCTCGGGCCGCATGCGTAAACACTACATTCGGATCCTCACCGGTGACCGGGTGACCGTGCAGCTCACCCCTTACGACCTCACCAAGGGTCGCATCGTCTACCGCTCGCGCTAGGCCCCTCCCGACCCTGGGCTCGCGCCGTCGCCGCCCGCCCAGTGCGCCGAAAACTTGTCGGCGCTCAAACCCCTGATCCCAACGCCATGGTTATGCTCGTGCCGAGCAACCCACAGCCGAGTGCATCGCCATGGGGACCTATCACCGGATCGTTGCCGCAGTGGCCCTGCGCGAGACCTCCGAGATCGTGGCGCGCCGCGCACTGGACCTGGCCCGGGCCTGCCAGGCCGAGCTGAGGCTCGTGCACGTCGTCGAGTACTTCCCCGAAGACCTTTCCAACGAAGTGATCCCGCCGGAAGACCAGGACCCGGAGACGTTCTTCCGCGATCGCGCCCACGACGACCTGCTGGCGCTGGCCCAGCGCATCGGGGCCGACCGCGCACACCTGCAGGTGCTGATCGGCGAGACCTCCGCCGCCAGTCAGCTCCTGGCCTATGCCGAGGCCAACGACGTGGACCTGATTCTGACCGGGGCCGTGGGCCCGCGCCCCATGGCCCCGCTGGCAGGCACACTGGCCGAGCATCTGGTGCGTCACGGGACCATCGACGTCCTGGCGGTATGCCACGGGGGTCGATGAGCGGTGGTGGAGGCCCCGCACCGGAGGGGCCACGCCCCCGGCGCGGCGCTCTTGAAACGGGGCGCCTGAGTCCACATTCGGCCAGTGACCGGGAAGCTGGAGGGCCGAGATCCATGCGTCGACACCCCGACAACCCCTTGATCCGTCCCCAGGACCTGCGTCCCTCTGCCCCTGGCCTGCGCGTGCGGGGCGTCTTCAACCCTGGCGCCGCACGGGTGGGTGACGAAGTGGTGCTCCTGCTGCGCGTGGCGGAGGACTGCGAGCCCCGGGACGGGTATGCCCGTGTACCGGTGGTCCGGATGGAGGATGGGAAGCCT
>JALVEU010000335.1 GCA_027030565.1 Gammaproteobacteria bacterium
GAGGGCCCGAGCCCCTCCGGGGGTGCAACCACCTGGACGGACCAGGTGGTGCCCATGGCGATGCCCGAGGCGGTGAGGACCGGGGGCGGCCCACCGCAGGCCGCCAGGAGGGTCAAGGCCAATGCCACGGCGGGCAGGCGCAGGGGACAGCAGCGGGTCCACATACCGGCTCAGATCTCCGGCAGAACGGGCACCAGGCAGCGGCGGTGCTGGAAGCCGACCTGGAATACGGCTTCCAGCCGTCGGGGTCGGAGGGCCTCGTCGGCCGGACCCGCGTAGACCAGACGGCCGGCATCGAGCAGCCAGATCTCTTGAGCGAAAGCCGCCGCCAGGTTCAGATCGTGGATGGTCGCGACGACCAGTGTGCCGCTCCTTGTCCGGGCGCGCAGCACCTGTAGCGTATCCAGGGCATGGCGCAGGTCCAGGGCGGCCGTGGGCTCGTCGAGCAGCAGCAGTCCGGGCCCGCCGAGCTGCGCCAGTGCACGGGCGATGACCGCGCGCTGCTGCTGCCCCGCGGAAAGCTCGCTCCAGCGTCTCCCGGCAAGCTCCAGCAGCCCCGTCTGCGCCAGGGCCGTGTCCACGGCGCTCGGGTCAGGTCCCGCGGCGTAGCGGCCCAGGGCCACGGTCTCGCGCACCGTGTAGGGTGCATACAGACCGGGGCGCTGTGGCACGTAGGCGATGCGGCGGGCACGGATCCGTGCCGGCAGGCGATGCACCGGTCGGTCGTCCAGGTACACGGCGCCACGGGTGGGTCGGAGCAGGCCGGCGAGGCAGCGCAACAGCGTGGTCTTGCCCGCCGCATTGGGTCCGACCACGGCCACCAGCGCCCCCCCGGAATGACGGACCCGGATACCACGGAGGACTTCGCGGTCCCGGTATCGGGCGTGCAGGTCCTCGACGGCCAGGCGTGGGGCGTGGGGGATCATGCCGAGGGCCTGCGTTACATGCCGTCCAGGGTCCAGCTGCGCGTCCGGTGCAGCAGGACGAGGAACAGGACCCCGCCCGCCAGGGCGGTGAACACGCCGGGGGGCATGGGGCCGGTGCCGAAGTCCAGCAGCTGGCTCGCGGTGTCGGCGAGCACCAGCAGCCAGGCCCCGGCCAGCAGGCTGGCCGGGGCGGCCGTCGCATGGCGGGGCCCCGCCATACCACGCGCCAGATGGGGGGCGATGAGGCCGAGGAAGCCGATGGGTCCGGTGACGGCCACCGCCCCGGCGGTGAGCAACCCGGCCAGCAGGAAGCCCCCCAGTCGCAGCGCGTTCACCGGCACGCCGATGCTGCGGGCCTCCTCCTCGCTCAGGGCGCCGGCGTCCAGAGCCCCGGCCATACGCAGCGTGAACGCGAGTCCGGCCAGCGGCAGAGATGCGGCCAGCATCAGATCGGCGGGCGGTGTCGCCTGCGGCACGTGTCCCATGAGCCAGGTCAGGAATTCCCCGCGCAACCCCATGGGGACCAGGTACTGGAAGAACAGGATCCCGGCGCCGCACAGGGTGGAGACCACTACACCCACCAGGAGTAGGTTCACGGGATCCGGCCCGCCGCGGCGGGTGGCCAGGCCGAGCACCAGGCCCAGGGCGCCGAGGCTGCCGGCCAGAGCGGGCAGGGTGGCCCGAGCCGGAGGCAGGGCGGTCCCCCCCATCCTGTGGGTGAGGTAGAGACTCACCATGATCCCCAGACCCGCACCGCTGGAGGCCCCCAATACGTAGGGGGAGGCGAGGGGATTGCGCAGCAGGCTCTGCAGGAGAAGCCCCGCCAGCCCTAGGGCCCCGCCGGCCGAGACCGCGTTGGCCAGGGCGGTCCAGCGATAGCGCACCCATTCCGGGTCGGGCCAGGCGAATCCGATGCCCCCGCCGGGCGGGTGATCCAGCGTCAGGCGCAGCAGGGCTGTGATCAGCAGGGCCAGCGTGAGGGCGCCCAGTGCCAGCCACCGCCTGGGTTGCGGGGCCGTGTTCACGGTGGCGAGGCCGCGGTCCTGGTGGACCGGCATCCGGGCAGGGTGGACAAGATCCGGGCCAGCGCCTGGGCCACGTCCGGCAGGCCGGCCGCGGGCAGCAACACGTCCGGATGCTCCAGCACCCGCAGGTGCTCGGGTGCCGCAGCCCGTAGCCCTGCGGGTGGTTCAGTGGGCCGGTCGCTGAGCCAGACCACGGTGGCGGGTCGCAGGCGAGCGAGGCGCTCCAGGGAGAGGGTGACCCAGCCGTCCTGCTGGACGGCGTTGCGCAATCCCCAAGCCTGCAGGAGGTCGTCCAGATAGGTGCGCCGGCCGAAGGCGAGCGGGGGGTCCGTTCCGGTGAGCAGCACTACGGGTCCGGGATCCGTGGCACAGGGCCCCGACTTAAGTGCGGCGTCCAACGCCTGCAGCAGCCGGTCGCGCCGGGCGGCCACTCCGGCGGGGGGCGCCCCTCCGAACAGCGCCTCCGGAAGCTCGCGGATCAGGCGCCGCACGTCCGTGACGCGGTCGAGGTGGGGCCACGCGTGCAGTCGCCAGCGGTGCACTTTGGCCAGGCGCCGTAGCTCCGGATCGAGCCCCGAGGCAGGCGTCTGCAGGAGCACGTCGGTGGGCCGGACGCGAATGAGCCGTTCGTAGTCGATGCGGTACAGGTCTCCGACCACCGGTATTGCGGCCGGCAGTCTGCACCAAGGTGTGCGGCCCACCACGCGGTCGGCCAGTCCGAGGGTGGCCAGCGTCCGTGAGATGGCGGGCGAGAGGGATACCAGGCGCAGTTCTCGCCGGTCGCCGGCCTGTGCAGCGATGGCGAGCAGTGCGAGGAGTGGGAGCAGAAGCTGGAGCAGGGCGGCCGCCCGGTGACGAAACCCTCCGGGGTGTGCCATGCTCTGATCGTGAACCCCACGATGGGAACGAATGCCGCGTGGGGAGAGGAGGTGACCCATGACCGATCGGTACCTATCGCTCGAGCTTTCCCCGTTGGAGTTCCGCATCCTGCTTGGATCGGTCCGCGTGTATGCGGAGACCGCCTTCCCGCGAGGCTGCGTCGACTGCCAGCTGGCCGCGCGTGAGGCCCTGCTGCAGGCGGCCAGCGACATGGAGGCCGCCTACCAGAACGATGGACAGGGCCGGATTCGGCTCAATCGGCGGCTGCGGCCCCTGTGCCGCTACGCCGTGGAGCAGTTCCCCGCCGAAGGGCCCGAAGAGCGCCTGGCCCGCGCGTCGCTGCTGGCCACGCTGACCCTCAAGCGCCGCCGCGAGTCGGCCTGATCGCCGGGGCGCTACAGCCAGATCATGCATCCCGTCTCGAAGGGGTGTGCCAGGTCGGGATGGTGGGGATACATGCGGATCTGCAGGTGTTGCAGCCCCGAGCCATGGGGGAGCAGGTCCGCGGAGAACAACGCCTCGCCATCGCGTGCCTCGGGCTCGGCGGTCAGCACCACGCGGGTGCGGTTTCCGCCGGCCTCCGGGCTGATGAGGCACTCCACGACCACGTCCTGTTCCCGCAGTCCGTTCAGGTGCGCCGTCACCCGCACCGGGATGGTCCCATCGTAGCGCACTTGCTCCGGGAGCGGTTCGGCCAGGCGCATGTGTACGCCCGGCCAGCGCTCGAGCACCTGAGCCTTCCAGCGGGCCAGATGCCGACCGCGGGTGGCCTCGTTCATGGCCATACGCTGGGCGTGATCGCGGGCCGGCGTGTAGAGCTTGTGCACGTAGTCGACCACCATGCGTTGGGCGTTGAATCGGGGCAGGATGGTCTTCATGGAGGCCTTGGACAGGCGCACCCACTCCGGTGAGTAGCCCTGGTGGTCGCGCTCGTAGTAGAGCGGCAGCACCTCGCGCTCGATGATGTCCAGGAGGTCGTTGGCCTCCTCGCGGTCGCGCTGGGCCGGGTCGAACTGGGGCCCGTGGGGCGCGATGGCCCAGCCGTTGGAGCCGTCGTAGCCTTCGCCCCACCATCCGTCCAGCACGCTGAGGTTGATCACGCCGTTGATGGCTGCCTTCTCCCCGGAGGTGCCGCTCGCCTCCAGGGGATACTCCGGCGTGTTGAGCCAGACGTCCACGCCCGTGACCAGCTTGCGGGCCAGGGCCATGTCATAACCCTCCAATAGGATGATCTTGCCGAGGAACTCGGGCCGCAGCGACAGCTCGTGGATCTCGCGGATGAGGGCCTTGCCCGGCTCGTCATTGGGATGGGCCTTGCCGGCGAAGATCACGATCATGGGGCGGTCCGGGTCGTTGACCAGGCGGGCGAGGCGCTCCGGGTCCCGGAACAGCAGGGTGGCCCGCTTGTAGGTGGCGAAACGCCGTGCGAACCCGAACACCAGGGTGTCGGCCTTGCTCTCGCTCAGGTATTCCACCACGCGTGCGATCCGTGCCGCACTCACACCGTTGCGCCGGTGCTGCTCGATGGTCCGCGCGCGTACGTAGTTCAGCATCTGGGTCTTGAGCTCCTGACGGGTGCTCCAGTAACGCAGGTCCGGGATCGTCTCGATGATCTCCCAATAGTCGGGATCGAGCAGGGCGTTGCGCCAGTCGGAGAAGCGCATGTCGAACAGGTTGGTCCACTCACGCGCCAGGAAGGTGGGCAGGTGCACCCCATTGGTGACGTAGGTGATGGGGTTTTCCTCCGGTGGCACCTGGGGCCAGACGTAGGACTCCATCTTGGAGGCCACGCCGCCGTGGATCCGGCTCACGCCGTTGTGGAAACGCGAGCCGCGCAGCGCCAGGGCGGTCATGTTGAACCCGTGGGGATCGGCGGGGAACGCCCCCAGCCGCAGCAGGTGTTCCAGGGGGATGCGCAGCTCCTCGAGGTAGGTCTGGAAATATGTCTGCATCAGATCGTGCGGGAAGATGTCGTGCCCCGCCGGGACGGGGGTGTGGGTGGTGAACACCGTGCCCGCCGCCGTCACCTCCAGGGCACTGTCGAGGTCGATGTCCCGCTCGATCAGCTCGCGGCAGCGCTCCAAGATCTGGAAGGCCGCGTGTCCTTCGTTGATGTGCCAGACGGTGGGTGCCAGCCCCAGCGCCCGGAGGGCGCGCACGCCGCCGATCCCCAGGGCGATCTCCTGCTGGATACGGGTGTGGATGTCGCCCCCGTAGAGCTGGTAGGTGATGCTGCGGTCGGCTTCGGTGTTGCCTTCCAGGTCGCTGTCCAGCAGGTAGAGGCGGATGTGCCCGGCCTTGGCCTGCCAGACCTTGAGGTGCACCGTGCGCTCGGCGATCGGCACGGAGACGTGGAGCTCCTGCCCCGCGCTGTCCCGCGCCGGTTCCACCGGCAGGTCGGCGAAGCGGATCGGGTCGTAGTGGGCGAGCTGGTTGCCTTCGGCGTCGATGGTCTGGGTGAAATACCCCTGGCGGTACAGCAGGCCCACGGCGACGAAAGGCACCCCTAGGTCGCTGGCGGCCTTGCAGTGGTCGCCGGCAAGGATGCCCAGCCCGCCCGAGTAGATGGGGAAACTCTCGTGGAGGCCGAACTCGGCGCAGAAGTAGGCCACCAGATCGCGCCCCGGCTGCAGGGATTCCACGTCCGCATGCCGGATGCCATCGGCATGGTACGTGTCGTAGATGGACAGCGCCTTGTTGTAGTCCTCGAGGAACCCCCGGTCCTGCGCCGCCTCCTCCAGGCGACTCTGGGACACCCGGCGCAGGAACACCTTGGGGTTGTGGTGGCAGCGCTCCCACAGGTCACGGTCCAGCCGATAGAAGAGTCGGCGGACCTGGCGGTCCCAGCTGTAGAGCAGGTCGTTGGCCAGCTCCTCCAAGCGCTGGATGCGCTCGGGCAGTCGTGGTTGGATCTCGATGGGGAAGCGTGTTCCGGTCATGTTCGGCCTTCAGTAGCGGCTTCGCGCGCCTGGATGCGCTGCTCGGGGAAAAAGTATTAATGATACCCGGCTTCGCGCGCCGAGTGCGCGACGTGTGGTGAAGGATGGCCTGACACCAGGCGCGGCTGCGATTGGTGGGATCCGGTCGCGATACCGGCTCCACAGCCACAGCACGCCGGCCCCATGGCCCGGCTCGGGACGACGCCTGTACTGACTCCAGCAGGATGGAACCGCCTGGGGATCTTAGGCGTGTCACCGAGGGGGAAGTCCTGCCCGCCGTGTGGGGACGGGAGCGGCCGAGGGCGCAATCCGGGAGTTGTCGGGTGGGAAGCGGGAGTCCTGGCGGGCTGCCGGGGTGCGACCGGTGTGGGCTCCGGAAGCCGTCATCGGAGGATTCCGGCTCGCCGAACTCATTCACTTCGCGGGCACGCACCGATCGGCCGGACGACTTTGTGCTTGGCCGTATATACGAGCTACGCGAGCGGAACGCTGAAAAACACCGAGCGGCGGACTCGGCTGTGAGTCCATAGAACGCCGCCGCTCGGCATGCTTGGTGGGGTTACCAGCCCTCGTAGCTAACACCGGCGCCGCCACTGCCGCCACTGCCACCACTGCTGTCGCTGCTGTTGCTGCCGTCAGAAGTGGTCTTCGTCTTGGTCACGGTCTTGTTTCCCTTTCCGTCATTGGATCGGGTGATTTCCCTGGTGACTATGGTACCGTCTTTCTTGGTCTTGACGGTCGTTTTGCTCGTGTCCCTGGCTTTTCCGGCCAGTTGAATCAGGGCCGGAGTCGAACGTTCCATGCCGAAGTCCGAAAAGGCCGCTGTTGTGGCGGTACTGAAACTGGATGCCATCACGGCAGCCATCATTCCGGCATATAGGGATTTCATGATCGGTCTCCTTCCGCTTGGCGGAGTGCTTATTGCGCGCCTTCGTGCTTGGGCCGGAAAGGCCTCGTGTCGATGGAAGCATCGGAGGCGTAATGCACAGGCTATCGGGTAGGAGATGTCGGGACCGTAAACCGCATCACCTGTGATTTGTGCGTTCGTGACACTTGTCCAGTGAATACTTGGCATCCGGCGATGGGTCAACACGTCGGCCATGCCCACGGGCACCCGCCAGGCCGCGCGCCCGGCCTCGTGAACGGCGAGGTCGTCGATGAGTGCTGCCCGGTCGCTGGCGAACCACGGGGCCGATGTGGAGTGGATACGATCGCAGGCGGCGCCGTGCCTGTCGGATCACTTCATGGTCTTGAGCGACCTGGTAAACTGCGGCGTCGGCACGCAGGCGGACTTCGATGCGCTGTGCCGAAAGTACGGCTGGATCGCGCACGCGTATGATCGCATGTACGACCCAGACGAACTCGGGCAGCCCATGGACAAGCACTTGCTGGAGCATGCTCGAAAGCGACCTTATGCTGGGACATACCACGATGCCGCCGAGGCGGATGCGCTGGGACGGCGCATGCAGGAGCTGGTTCAGCAAGGGCAGTTTAAGAAAGCGGGCAAGCTGATGCAGCGCCTACAGGGTTTGCACCAAGCCTCCGCCAATCTGCCCAAGGATGCCTGGGTGCAGGGGATCGGGTACCTGGAGCAGCTGGCCGACCACGCCTATCCCACCATGATCTGGATCCACAAGCATCCGCTGCGCTGGACGTCGAAGCCCGAGTCGCATTGAGGGGTC
>JALVEU010000336.1 GCA_027030565.1 Gammaproteobacteria bacterium
CAGGCTGGGACATCTGAGTCTCCGGGGCTTCGGTCCCCGCTGCATAGGGCTGCGGTGCGCGGGCTTCGGTTGAAGGCGCGTCAGGGCAACCACTACAATCCTGGGTAGTCCGGCAATGAGTGACCTGCCTCCATGTTCCAGCGCTTGCGCGAAGACATTCAGTGCGTGTTCGAGCGGGATCCCGCGGCGCGCAACACCCTGGAGGTGCTCACCGCCTACCCCGGTCTGCATGCCATCCTGTTCCATCGCATCAACCATGCGCTGTGGAACCGAGGCTTCAAGTGGTTGGCCCGGATGGGCTCGCACATCGGGCGCTGGCTGACGGGCATCGAGATTCACCCGGGCGCCCGTATCGGCCGCCGTTTCTTCATCGACCACGGTATGGGTGTGGTCATCGGGGAGACGGCCGAGATCGGCGACGATTGCACCCTGTACCACGGGGTGACCCTGGGGGGCACGAGCTGGAACAAGGGCAAGCGTCATCCCACCCTGGGCAACGACGTGGTGGTCGGCGCCGGAGCCAAGATCCTCGGCCCCATCCACCTCGGTGATGGCGTGCGTGTCGGGTCCAATGCCGTGGTCCTCAAGGACATTCCAGCGGGTTCCACGGTGGTGGGAATCCCGGGACGGGTGGTGGCGCACAAGAAGGACGAGATCACCCGGCGCCGCCATGAGACGGCCAAACGACTGGGCTTCGACGCCTACGGGGCCACACAGGACATGCCCGACCCCGTGGCCAATGCCATCAACAGCATGCTCGACCACATCCATCTCATGGACAAGCGCATGGACGAGCTGAGCCATGAGCTCAAACGCTTGGGCGGCCACGTGGACGACAGCCACCTACCCGATATCGCACCCGAGTGCATCGAAGGCATCGTCGACGACAAGTCCAGCTGCAGCAACGGGTGAGGGCATGCGTCTGACCACCAAGGGACGCTACGCGGTCACCGCCATGCTCGATCTCACCTTGCACAACGGGCACGGACCGGTCCCGCTCAACGAGATCTCCCGCAGGCAGGGCATCTCGCTGTCCTATCTGGAACAGCTCTTCTTGCGGCTGCGTCGTGCGCAATTGGTGCACAGCGTTCGCGGACCGGGCGGGGGTTATCTCTTGGCTCGTCCGCCGGAGCGCATCGCCATCGCCGAGGTGATCGAGGCCGTGGACGAGACCATGGATTCTACGGCCTGCGGAAGCGCCCAGGGCTGCGAAGAAGACGGGCAATGCCTTTCCCATGGGTTGTGGGTGGACTTGAGCCAGCAGATTCGCGGGTTCCTCGCTGGCATCACACTGGCGGACGTGGTGGCGCGCCCGGGCATCCAGGCCATTGCCCAGCGTCAGGAACAGCGCGTGCGGATGCATTCCCTGGACCGCTGAGCGCTTGAGCAGGCCTGGGCCCCGTGGGATCGCCCAGGGGGCGGTCATTCCGCGCGCAGCGCCTCGATGGGATCCAGTCGCGCGGCGCGCCGGGCCGGTTCGAGGCCCGCGGCCAGGCCGATGGCCAGCGACAAGAGCTCGGCCAGGACCACGAATCGCCCGTCGATCTGCACCGGCAACCCAGGAACCAGCAGGTGCAGCAGCCCGGCGCCGCCGGTGCCGAGCAGCAGCCCCGCCGCACCCCCGAGTCCTGCGAGGATCACCGCTTCGGCGAGGAACAGCTGCAGGATCTGGCCGGTGCCCGCCCCGAGGGCCCGCAGCAGACCGATCTCGGCAGTGCGTTCGCGTACACCGATGGTCATCAGGGTCAGGATGCCCACCGCCCCCACCAGCAGCGAGATCCCGCCCAGGGCCCCCACCGCGGCGGTGAGAATCCCC
>JALVEU010000337.1 GCA_027030565.1 Gammaproteobacteria bacterium
TGTCCCGGGCCTCCGAGCAGGCGGCGAATCTGGACATCAGCATCACGTGAAGACCGGTTTTCCATACCCGTCCGCACCGAATCCACAGATCGGTATCCCGTTAAAACCCATCACCCCCGGAGCGTGTCAGCCATGCCCGAAGACGAAAAGACCTATACCTATCGCGGCGGCCGCCGTCTGGAGCTGGGCAAGCGCCCGGACCAGGCCGTGGTACGCACCAGCCCCGAACGGATCGCGGACCCCTCCGTGTTCCGGACCGAGCGCGTCTCCTCGGGCTCGGTCCGCATCACGACCCATCCCAGCGAGCTGGAGGCGGTCATGGAGCGGGCCCGCGACATCGCGCCCACCCACCACGCCTACTACGATCTGGAGACCGGAGAGGAATTCCTCATCACCGACCGGGTCCTGGTGACGTTCAAAGGCACACCTTCGCCTGCCGAGGTGGACGCCTTCGCCGCCCGCTACGGCCTGGTGCAGTTGGAGCGCTATACCGACCGCGACTTCCTCTTCCAACTCACCAACCATACCGGCATGAATCCGGTGAAGCTCGTGGTGAAGCTCATGGAGGAGGAGCCGATGGTGGAGCTCGCCGAGCACGACCTCAACCAGCGCATGAGCAAGTACGCGTTCACGCCACCCTCCGACCCGGCCTACGCAAGACAGTGGCACTTGCATACGCGGTTCACGGATCCCGAGTTCGACCCACGCGCGAGCAGCCGCTGCGAGGAGGCCTGGTCCCTGCTCGGCCACTTCGGCAGCCCCGACGTGGTGGTGGCCGTGACCGACGACGGCTGCCGCCTGGATCACCCCGATTTCGACCTGCCCGACAAGTTCGCCGGCTGGGGCTACCTGCGCGGCACCCGGCTGGTCACCTCGGAGGACTTCGACGCCGACCCCGAGGAGATGTGGAGCCCCGGCGCCAACCATGGGACCTCCTGCGCGGGCGTCATCGCCGGTGCCGTCAACGCGGTGCTGACCGTGGGTGCCGCACCCGATTGCCGACTTCTGCCCATTCAATGGGAATCGGACGGCCCGTACCTGCTCATCAGCGACTCCAAGCTGCTCACCGTGCTGGACTACCTGGCCGATCGCGCCGACATCGTCTCCAACTCCTGGGGCTCGGTTCCCCGCAACCTGTGGGCCAGCCAGGTGACGCGCAGGATCGAGGAACTGGCCCGCAGCGGCGGGCGCCGGGGCAAGGGCATCCTGTTTCTCTGGGCGGCCGGCAACGAGAACTGCCCCATCGAGCACGAGGCGGACGTGGACGTGCCGTACACGCACGGCTGGGAGCAACGCCCCGACGGCTCGTGGGAGTGGGTGGGCGTGGAGACCACGCGTCGCTTCGTCAACAACCTGGTGGGGATGGAAGGGGTGCTCCACGTGGCCGCCCTGGCCAGCACCGCCCGGCGCAGCCACTACTCCAACTACGGTACCGGCATTGCGCTGTGTGCGCCCACCAACAACGTGCACACTTACTATCGGCTCAGCGTGGCGGGGCTGGGCATCACGACCACCACCGGGGGCGGAGCGCAGGTCACCGAGACCTTCGGTGGCACCTCCAGCGCCACACCGCTGACCGCTGGCGTGGCGGCCCTGGTGATCTCGGCCAATCCCGCACTGTCGGCTTCCGAGATCGCGGCCCTGCTCAAGCGAACGGCCTCCAAGGACCTGGACTTTTCCGGCTATCCACGCACTCCTCCGGCGGTCTACGACCCGAATCCGGACTGGGACGTCTCCCCCATCGCGCCGTTCGACGACGGCGCCTTCCGCGACATCGGCGCCGAGGAAGGCTCTTGGAGCCCC
>JALVEU010000338.1 GCA_027030565.1 Gammaproteobacteria bacterium
GCGAAGGCGGACGTCTGGTGGGTGCGCCACTCCAGGGGCGGGTGCTGATCGTCGACGATGTGATCACCGCAGGTACCGCCATCCGCGAAGCGGTGGCGATGATCCGTGCGGCCGGGGCGAGACCTGTGGGTGTGGTCATCGCCCTGGATCGGCAGGAAAGGGGGCGTGGTGCAAGGTCCGCGGTCCAGGAGGTGGAGAAGGAGATGGACTTGCGCGTAGTCTCTGTGGCCAGTCTGACGGATCTGGTCGCACTGGTCCAGGAGGACCCCGTACTCCGTCGGCACTTGCCGGAGATTCACGCCTATCGTGAGGCCTATGGTGTCTGATCGCGCCTCATCCGAGCATCAGCTTGGCGCCGATCAGGATGGTCACCAGCTCGTAGCCCCGCTTGATCCAGCGGTTTCCAGCCACAATGGATAAATGTGCGCCCAGATAACCACCGATCAGCGAGCCCGCTAGCAGGGCCGGCAGCCATTCCCATCGGATGTCACTGAGCCACCCCAGCGTAACAGCGCCTGCGCCATTCCAAAATACCCCCACCAGCACCAGCGTGTGGGCCACTGCCATGCGGTAGTCCATGCCAAACCAGCGGATCAGCCAGAGCGTGACGAAGAGGCCCGTGCCCGACGTGAGCGAGCCGTTGAGGAGCCCGATGGCGAAGAGGCCGCCGGCACCTACCCAGAGGGTTGCCGGGCCCAGCGGCCGCGCGGTGATCTTCTGACCGAGCCCCCGGTGGGTGAGGCTGTAGAGGCCCAGCGCCATCGTCATCAGTCCCAGGGCGATCTCGGCGCTGCGGCCCGGCACGTGTAACACCAGACCAGCTCCGGTCACCACCCCAGGCAGGCCCGCTGCGAGCATCAAGGTGACGTAGCGCCGACGCAGTGTATGCTCGCGCAGGTGGCGTGTGGTCGCACCGAGCCCCAGGGCGACACTGGCGACCTTGTGCGTGGCCAGGGCCACGGCAAAAGGCAGGCCGAGCAGGATCAAGGCGGGGAGTTGCACAAGTCCGGCCCCGCCCCCGGAGAATGCCGAGAAGGTATTGGCCGCCAGCGCAATGGCGAAGAGCAGCGCTTGGTCGATGAATGGCATGGATCGTCCGATTCAGCGGGCGGATCGGGCGCAAGGCGCTCCGACTATAATGGGAAGGCGATCCCGGTCAACCGCCCCCACGAGTCGATGTCTATCCTCCATATGGCAAGGCCGGACAGCACGGTCTCTCCTGTCGGTTTCGCCGGCTTGCTGGTCCGCATGCGTCGTCTTGCGGTGCGTAACCTGCGCGCCGTTCGTCCCGCGGGCGGCCTGGTTGCTCTCTTGGTGCTGTGTCTCGCCGGCGCGGGTGCCGAGGCACGGTTGTACCGCTGGACCGACGAGAACGGAGTGGTCCATTTCAGCGATCGTGTTCCACCCGAAGCCGCGCGCAAGGAGCGCCGGGTCTACGACGAGGAGGGCGACTTGGTCACGACCGTACCCGCCGCCAAGACGGCCGAGCAGATCGAGGCCGAACGGCGTCGGGCCGAGGCGGAGCGCAGGCGACGTGAGGCGGCCGAACGCCAGGCCCGGGAGGACCGGGCGTTGATGCAGATGTATGGCTCGCTGGCGGATATCGAGGCGATTCGTGATGAACGCCTGGAGCTCATCGACACGGCCATCGGCATCCTGGAGACGAAGGAACGCAAGCTGGTGCGCAAGCTGCGCAGCCTGGATGAGCGAATCACCGCGTTGCGCCAGCAGGGGAAGAAGCCCTCGGGGGTCCTGATGCGCCAGTACGACGGGGCTCGCGAAGCACTTGAGG
>JALVEU010000339.1 GCA_027030565.1 Gammaproteobacteria bacterium
CGTCTCCCTGCCAGGTGTCCACCCCGTAACAGGTGGTCTCCAGGCCCAGTTCGTCCACCGCCTGGCAGAAGGCGTTGAACGAGTTGCCGCTGTGCACGCCCAGCTCCACGATCACCCTGGGGCGTAGCACCTCCACCAGCAGAAAGGCGAAGGGGATGTGCCCCACCCAGGAGACCGGCTCCACGACGCGTCGCGGCCTGGCCAGATACTGGCGATAGTTCAACAGGTCAAAGGGCATGTCTTCCTCGTGGGGCCCGGTCTCTCGAACCCGACCGTGGTGAGCGCGTACCGATCCATCGGTTGCGGCGATGCCTTGCTCATGAGAACCGCACTTGCCGGATTGCTCGCATGATGAAAGAGTCCGTTCGGGCACCGCGACGCCCTCCCTAACGCCACAGGTGCAACCAGCGTCGCCAGCCGGACCGACGCGGCGTCGCCTGAGGAGGGCCCCAGGCACGCCGGTAACGTCTGACGCGGGCGGGCGCGCCGATCGCCACGGCGAAGTCCGGCACGTCGCGCGTGACGATGCTCCCGGCACCCACCACCGCCCCGGTACCGACCCTCACGCCGGGCAGGACCGTGACCCCGGCACCCAGCCACGCCCCTGCCCCGATGTGTACCGGCCCATAGGTCAAGCCCGCATCCATGATGGCCGCTGCATCCCCGTCCACCTCGTGACCGGCCGAGAGGATCCTGCAATGTGGTCCCACCAGGACTTTCTCGCCGATCCAGAGTCCCCCCTCCCCGGAGAGGTAGCTGTACACGTTGACGATCGTGCGGGCGCCGATGCGCAGGTCCGCCGCCGTATTGACATGCAGCTCCCCGACCACCAGACGCACGCCCTCGAAGAGCTGGACGCCCGCCCCCAGATGGATGCCTCGATCGGGCAACGCCCCATGGCCGCGATACACGGTGACGCTGGGGGCGACCCGACAGCCTTCGCCCAGTGTGTCCACCCCCTCCACCCGGGAGACCACCGGCGGAATCCCGAGCAGCGGCCCCTGCTTCCCCGCCGCGGGACGGCCCCCGCGGTCAGGCCCGCCGTTCACAGCGGTCCCGTCATGCATACCCGACCGGCCACCGGGCATGCGCCCCGCGGGCCTTCGCCTTGACAGGCCTTCGCCCGGACTGCGATGCTCTGGGCATACCGCCCGTCGCCGCCACCCCATCGCGCCCGGGCACGATCCGGCAGGGAAATCCGATCCGTTCCGTCTGCAAGCCACGCATGGAAGACGCATTGTACAACGGACCTGTCGCCGCCCATGATCACCCCATGGCGGGTCGCATGGCTCCGCACCCGTTCTGAACCGGCGATCCGCCCCGCCACACCGAGCATGCCGACGCTGGAGGAAAACCGCAGGCTGTGGAGGGAGGTCTACGCCTGGCAGGACGGGGGCGACGAATGGTCCGCGGCCTGGGGCGGACCGGAGTTCCAATGGGCGGTCACGGTGCTGCCCCGCATCCAGCGCTTCCTCCCTGCGGGGCTGGTGGTGGAGATCGGTTGTGGATTCGGGCGCTGGACCCGGTTCCTGAAAGACCATTGTGAGCGGCTCGTCGCAGTGGACCTCAGCGACCGTTGTATCGAGGCCTGCCGCAAGCGGTTCGCCGCAGATCCGGGGATGCGGTTCGTCCTCACCGACGGCACCACCCTGGGACAGGTAGCGGCGGGTTCCGTGGATCTGGTGTTCAGCTTCGATTCCCTGGTCCACGCCGACTGCGCGGTGCTGGAGGCGTACCTGGAAGAGATCGCCGCCGTGCTCAAACCCGAGGGCGCGGCCTTCATCCA
>JALVEU010000340.1 GCA_027030565.1 Gammaproteobacteria bacterium
CGCTCCAGAGGCGTTCACGCAAGGCTTCCATCTCCGGGGGCGGCCGGCGTCGCTCCTCGCGCTCGTTGCCCTGCGCGTCCACGATCAGATACACCCGCTCGTGCGGGTCGGCGCTCGCCGCGACTACGTTTTCCGGCGCGACCAGGCCGCGTGTGTGCTCCATCAGCCGGTCGAGCAGCAACGCCCGCTCCTCGCGTGTGTAGCGATCGGCCTTGTTGAGGACCAGGAGCAGGGGTTTGTGCTCGGCCAGTAGCCGCCGCAGGGCCGCCATCTCCGAGTCGGTCAGGTCGGCCTCCACCACGAACAACACCAGATCCGCCCGTGAGGCCACCTCGTGGGCCATGCGCTCGCGCTCGGCCCCGTCGATCTCGTTGATGCCCGGGGTGTCGTACAGGACCACCCGGCCGTGTTCGAATTCTGTCCAGGTGCCGGCCTCCGGGCGCTCGGTCGCCCCGTGCAGGGCGCTGGTGTAGAAACGCGGCTCACCCACCAGCGCGTTGAGCAGCGAAGACTTGCCGACACCCACGCGCCCGAACACGGCGATGTGCAGGTGGCCATGCTCGAGCTTGTCGAGCATCCGCTCCAGATCGCGGTACTCTTCCGAGAGCTCCCGGCGCACGGCCGGCGGCACCGACTCGTCGCTCAGCAGCTGTTGCAGCGCCTCGCGGACCTGGTCGACAGCCTCTTGTGGCGCCTCAGACGCCGCCTCCTCGGCGGGCGGGGCGCCCTCTCGCGCTTTTCTGCCCCAGGGCCAGCGCGGCCAGCGCCACTGCCCGGGATCCCAGATCGCCATCGAGCTCCTCCTCGAATGCGTCCATCATGAGTCTGCGGTTCAGGGCCCCGTCTTGCGCCAGGGTCCGGCTCAGGGCGCGCCCCATGCTCTGGAAGATCAGGCCGTAAGCCACCGCATGTGCCGCACCCCCGGCCAACGTCCCCAGCCCGGGGAAGGCCTTGAGCGCATTGCCGGCCACGGCCAGCAACAGGGGCATGCGCCGGTCCGAGCTGCGAGTCACCTCGGCGAACAGCGCGTCCAGGTCCACCTCGCGCACCCGCACACCGTAGAGCTGGCACAGGCCCCGGGTGAGCGACACGGCCAACGCGCCCTGGATGACCAGGTCGGTGCCGGGGGCCATGGCGGCCATGCCTCCCACCACGGCCCGGCGGGTGTACCGGTCCACCAGCATCTGTGCGGTCCGTGCGCGGTGAGCGTCGGCGGCCTCGGCCAGCTTGTCCGCGGCCAGCAGCAAGACACTCTCGTCGCGCAGCGCCTCCAAACGGCCCGTCTGTTCGACGAGCAGGGTCTGCAGGGCCGCCCGCAGCTCGTCCACGTCGGGGACACGCTCGCGCAGCACCGACTCCTCGCGCCCGTCCGGATGGACGCGCACCACCTCCTCCATGCCACCGCTGCGTACCGCCACCACGGGCGCCCGGGCACCCACCCGTTCCACGAGCCGTGCGCGGATCTGATCGAGGTCCTCCGGGCGTAGCCGATCCACCTTGTTGATGGCAAGGATCATGGGCTTGTTGAAGCGCTTCAGTCCCTCCAAGGCCCGCCATTGGTCCGCGGTCAGATCTCCATCGCAGACGAAGACCACCACATGCGCGCGCAGCGCCTCCTCCACCGCGGCCGGCTGCTGCGCATCCCCCACCAACAAGATCCCCGGCACGTCGGCCAGGATCACCTCGCCCCCCTGCGGCAGGGGCCAGCGGTAGTGGCGCACCTCGCGCGTGGTGCCGCCGCGCACGTCCACCTCGACCTCAACATCAGGAGACAAGGCCTTGATCAGCGAGCTCTTTCCGTGGCTGATCTCACCGAACACGGCCACATACAGCGTGCCGCTGCGCTGACGCGCACGCAGCTCTTGGAGCTCACGCGCGGCCGGAGCCACCTCGACACCTTTCTCGGCGTGGACCGAGATCTCCCGCTCCAGCTCGGGCAGCGAGGGAACGGCCCGCGGCCCCGGCGGACGGCGCGGGGCCGCAGGGGCGAGCATACGCCATACCGCCCAGGCCACGCCCGCTGTGAGGATGCCGAGCATCATGGCATAACTCCATATGGCCCAGCGGCCATGGGCAGCCAGACGGTCGAACAGGGAGAACGCGATGTCCGAGACCACCAGGAACGCCACGCCCGCCAGCACCGACGCTCCCAGGGCGATCACCAGCGCAATCCAGCGCCGCCCAGCGAAGATCCGCATGCCGTGTCCATCCCCGCGGGACATCAGAACGTGAGCCTCCGGTAGACGTCCGAGACCTTGAACGGCAGACGCTCGATCTGGTCCACGATGGTGAAGCCGGTGGGCCCGTACATGTGCGGCAGGTAGTCCTGGGCCTCCTTGTCGATGGTGATGCAGAAGGGATGGATGCCTGCGGCTCGGGCCTCCAGCAAGGCCTTGCGCGTATCCTCGATGCCATAGGGGCCGCGGTAGCCGTCCTGGTCGTCTGGACGCCCGTCCGAGAGCGTGACGAGGAGCCGTGTGCGGGCCTCCACCCGGGAGAGAATCCCCGTCGTGTGCCGGATCGCTGCGCCCATACGCGTATAGTCGCGTGGGCGCAGACCAGCGATCCGGCCGCGCACGGTGTCGTCGTAGGGCTCTTCGAATCGCTTCACCGGATAGAGTTCACAGCGCCGGTGCGTGAAACCCGAAAAACCATAGATGGCGTAGCGGTCGCCCAGCCGCTCCAGTGCCTCGCAGAGGAGCACCAGGGACTCGCGCTCCACGCGGTTGACCCAGCCGTCGGTGGAACCGCTCACGTCCACCATGAACAGCACGGCCACCTCGCGCTCGCGCTTGTGCGATCGGACGAAGAGCCGATCGCTCATCTCGTGCCCCAGATACAGGTCGACCCAGGCGTCGACCAGCGCATCCAGATCGACGTCGTCGCCCTGCGCCTGACGCCGCAGGCGCCGCTGTGCATCGCGCAGGGCCTCGAAGCCATGGTGGAGCCGGTGCAAGAGCGGGCGGTAGGCACGCAGCGTCTCCTCCACGAACCCGTCGTCCCGAGGCGGGACCGGCGGCTCGCAGACCCGGCACCAGTCCTTGCGGTATCGCTGGCGCTGGTAGTCCCACTCGTCGTACACGAACGGCGCATCGCCCGCGGCTGCCGTATCGGGCCGGGCCTTGGCCTCCTGCGGGCTCCAGGCACCCGGCCCGGCCGGGACCAGATACTCCGGCGGGATCTCGCCCAGGTCCAGGACCACCGAGTCCATCAGTGTCCGCAGCTCCGGGGGCGGCGCCACAGGCCTGCCGTCCAGCAACAGCTCCATCTGGCCCACCTGGCAGCGCTCGTCGTCCACGCGGGGCTCCACCCGGAACGCACCCGTCTCCTTGCCCTCTTGATCAAGAAGGTGCCGCAACCATTTACGCAACAGCACTTTCTCGCGTCCGATTCGCCGTTCGTGGACCTGTCGTACCCGTTCGGGTCTCAATACCCCCTGAAAGGGCAAGGGCTCCAGCTCCAGGCCTCGCCTAGCGGCCTCCCGGGCGAGTGCGATGCTATCGGTCACGTCGGCGGCGGGATCGGCGAGGCGCTCGGCCCAACCCCGCGGCAGGCGGGCCGCGCCGGTCAGACCGCGCAGCTCGCGGCCGAGGCCCGGCAGGTCACGCGCGATGCAGGCCTGCAGGCGCTCCGCCTCCAGCCGTGCCAACGCCGTCAGTTCGGCGGACTCCCCGGTCAGCCCGGCCACCTGCTCCCACATTCCGACCGACCAGGTGCCATACCGCACCTGGGCCCAGAGATGGACCGCCATGGCCTTGTAGAGGCGGAAATTGGCCTCGCGGCCCTGGCCTCGGGCCAACACGGGCGGCAGATATACCGTGTCGGTGTCCGTCCACGGCGGCTCCCCCGCCTCGATGCGCAGCCGCCGTCCCTCGAGCCCGTGTAGGATTCCCTCCAGGACCCGCGAGACCTCCGAGAGCTCCACGGCTCCGGGGCGCATCTGCAGCAGGTCGGTCGAGGCGGCCGCCTCCTTCATGGCCGTGATGGCCGCCAGGGTGCCACCCTCGTCGTAGAGGTCAAGAATGCGCACGACCCAGGCCGGCCAGGCGGCAGGGTCCATGCGACGGAACGCCGGGATCGCGAAGGCACAGAAGTTGTAGGCCAGCTCGAGGCTGGTGGCGGCAACGAAACCCACCGAATCCAGGAAGCGCTCCTGGTCCTTGGCCGAACAGGTCGCCAATGCTTCGGCCGCAGGCCGCAGCGTGCGCCGGATGGTCATCACCCCGTCCACCATGCCCTCGAGTCGGTGCTGCAGGGCACGCACCCCGGGGCTGCAGACACCGGCATCCAGCCCCGCCAGCCGTTCCTCGATCTGTGCACGACTGAACTCACCCATGACCGCTCCAGCATACTACGCAGGCACGCTAAAATGACGAATCCAGATCGCGCCTTGCCCAGAGACCCGCAGCAGACGTCATGACCACATCGACCCGCCCCGTTCGACGCGACACTCCAACGGTCCAGATCGGCCACGTGCCCGTGGGCAGCGGCCACCCCGTCGTCGTACAGTCCATGACCAACACGGACACGGCCGACGTGGAACGCACCGTGGCCCAGTGTGCCGAACTCGCCCATGCCGGCTCGGAACTGGTACGCATCACGGTGAACAACGAGGCGGCCGCGGCTGCCGTGCCCGAGATCCGGGAGCGGCTGGAGGCCATGGGCGTCCACGTCCCCCTGGTCGGAGACTTCCATTTCAACGGCCACAAGCTACTGGAGAAGTACCCGGCCTGCGCCGAGGCACTGGCCAAGTTCCGCATCAATCCCGGCAACGTGGGTCGAGGCCGCAAGCGTGACGAGCAGTTCGCAAAAATGATCGAATTCGCATGCCGTTACGACAAACCGGTGCGAATCGGCGTGAACTGGGGTAGCCTCGACCAGGACCTGCTGGCACGCATGTTGGACGCCAACGCCCAGAGCCCGGAGCCGCGTTCGCTGGAGGCGGTGACGCACGATGCCCTCATCGAATCGGCCCTGGGCAGCGCGCGGCGCGCCGAGGAGCTGGGACTCGGGCACGACCGGATCATTCTGTCCTGCAAGCTCAGCGGGGTGCAGGACCTGATCCGCGTCTATCGGGACCTGGCCGAACAGTGCGACTACCCCCTGCACCTGGGCCTGACCGAGGCCGGCATGGGGTCCAAGGGGATCGTGGCTTCCACGGCGGCGCTGGCCGTCCTGCTACAGGAGGGTATCGGGGACACCATCCGCATCTCACTCACCCCCGAGCCCGGTGGAGACCGCACGCAGGAGGTCATCGTGGCGCAGGAGATCCTGCAGACCATGGGATTGCGCTCGTTCACCCCGATGGTGGTGGCCTGCCCGGGGTGCGGGCGCACCAGCAGCGACTACTTCCAGCGACTGGCCGGGGAGATCCAGGGCTACCTGCGCGAACAAATGCCCCACTGGCGGGAGCGCTACCAGGGCGTGGAGGACATGACCGTGGCGGTGATGGGCTGCGTGGTCAATGGGCCTGGAGAGAGCAAGAGCGCCAACATCGGCATCAGCCTGCCCGGCAGCGGCGAACGCCCCGTGGCGCCGGTCTACGAAGACGGCCGCAAGACCGTGACACTAAAGGGCGAGCGCATCGCCGAGGAGTTCAAGGCCCTGGTCGAGGCGTATGTCAAGCGCACCTTCGCGCCCCGAGGTGCGGAGGCCTGAGTGCACGGCGCCCAACCCGGCGCACGGAGCAGTGCCCTCACTCACGCCATTGCAGGACGGCGGCGGAGATGGAAGGCTCAAAGGAGCAGGTACACGCCCAACGTCAGGAGGACGAACAACAGGGCCAATAGCAGGAGTCCGGGGACATCGGAACGGGTGAACAAAACGCGACGGTCGGAGCGCCGACGCCCGGGGGAGCGCCGGCGATCCCACAGCACCAGATTGCCATCGCTGTCGATCAAGGGAAAGCTCGCCGAGCGGCGACGGCGGTCGCCCTTCCTGGGCTGTCTGTTCGTCAATGTTCTCCCCGTGGGCCGTCCTATGGAAAACGTGTGTCGACGGCACGACACCGATCAGGCGGAATGCCCGGTTCAGCTCCGCCACACGCCTCTCGCAGAACCCGCGGCCCGAGTATACGGCCAACCCGGCCCTGCACGACAGAGGACAACTACGAACGGCGCAGATCCGTGTAGCGACCGGCTACCTACCAGCGCCCCTTGCACGCTGACCGGGCCATCCACCATCCCAGCCTCGGGCCGCAAATTGACGCCTGCCCAGCCGACCCAATAGAATGCGCAACGCCTCGGGCGCGTAGCTCAGCGGGAGAGCACTGCCTTCACACGGCAGGGGTCGCTGGTTCAATCCCAGCCGCGCCCACCATTTCCACGCTTTTTCAGTGCGTTATATCGCCTTCCTCCTCTGCAACCCGAAGGGCACTGCATTGTTGTGGCGTGCTGCTGGGTGCTGTCCAGCGCACTGACGGCCTGCGTCGCGGGGAAGCGACTTTTTCACGTACTCAGCGGCTGGCCGTCATTGCCGAATGCAATCGCACCAAGCCGGCAGCCGCCGCGTCGATCTCCCCGCGCAAAGGGCGCAGCCTGTCGCCTGGGAGGGGGCGGAAGGAATCTGGGCCGTTCCGGGTCGCCTGTGCCGCGTGGTGGTTTCCGTGTCCCTCAATACGGACAGACGCTGCGGTCACGCCACTGCTTGCCGCACTTTGACCAGTCCTCCTTGTCGCTGGTGCCGATCCGCCACTGGCGCCAGGCCTCGGTATAGGCATTCATCTCCACGTCCAGCAACCGCGGGTCTGGCCGCCCCAGGCACGAGTGACTGTTGTGCGCGTCGCAGCCGCGTGCGGCAAGGCGCCGCTCCACATCGTCGGGGACCAGGTCCCGGTCACTGTCGAGCCCCGACAGCTTCCGGTACAGGCTGCCGGGAATGTCGTCGTACTCGCATTCCGGCAGGCGCACGCCGTGAGGTCCCCACCAGGACCGGTACTCCCTGCGGTGCACGTTCTCGTGGCGCACGATCTCGGCGAAGCAGTCGATCCCTGTGGACTGCTTGCCGGCATCGGGCGCCCCTGCCACCCGGCGCATGCATGGGCCGGTGAACACCGCATCGGAGATGTAAAGGGTATCCTTGTTGTGCACGTACCGACCTTGTGCCGGTCGGGAACCTTTTTTGCATTCCCTGAGCACAGGCTTGTAGCGGTAGTTCACAGGCTTGCCAGCACGGGTCTGCGACCAGTAGTAGAACCAGTTGGGCGTCCCGGTATAGAGCGGATTGCCGTGCCCGGGATGATTGCGGGCCGCCGGGTCGTAGAACAGCTTGACCCGGACCGAGTCCGTGCCGGCCACGTTCCCCTTGGCCCGGATGGTGAAGGTACCGAAATCACCATTTGAAGGCGGAA
>JALVEU010000341.1 GCA_027030565.1 Gammaproteobacteria bacterium
TCGCCGAACTCAAGCACTACCGCACGCACCTGTTCCGGTTGCCGCCGCCCTGAGCCGGGCGCGAGCACGCCGGTCACGGACGCCGGTGGATCAGTGGCGATTGACGGTCAGCGGCGCGTAACCCGCGGTGTGCGGCTCGGGCACGAGGATGGTCGGCAGGCCATCGAGCCGCGGGTCGCGCCGCGGATGGTCCAGGGTGTAGTGCAGGCCGCGGCTCTCCTTGCGCCAGAGGGCGGAACGGATGATGAGATCGGCCACCACCACCAGGTTGCGCAGCTCGATGAGATCGCTGGTGACCCGGAAGTGGCTGTAATACTCGTCGATCTCTTCCATCAGCAGGGCGGTGCGGCGCCGGGCGCGTTGCAGACGTTTGGTGGTGCGCACGATGCCCACGTAGTCCCACATGAAGCGGCGCAACTCGTCCCAGTTGTGGGAGACCACCACCATCTCGTCCGGCTCGGTGACACGGCTCTCGTCCCAGGGCGGGATCTCGATGTCGGGGGCCGGCTCGTCCAGGCGGCGTTCGATGTCCTCGGCGGCGGACATGCCGAACACCAGGCACTCGAGCAGGGAGTTGCTGGCCAATCGGTTGGCACCATGCAGCCCCGTGCAGGCCACTTCTCCGGCCGCGTACAGACCGGCCAGGTCGGTGCGCCCGTGGAGGTCGGTGAGCACCCCGCCGCAGGTATAGTGGGCCGCCGGGACTACGGGAATGGGCTCCCGCGTGATGTCGATGCCCAGCTCCAGACAACGTTTGTAGATGGTGGGGAAGTGGCTGCGGACGAACTCCGGGGGGCGGTGGGAGATGTCTAGGTAGACGTGGTCCAGCCCCAGGCGTTTCATCTCGTGGTCGATGGCCCGGGCCACGATGTCGCGCGGGGCCAGCTCGGCGCGTGGGTCGAAGCGGGGCATGAAGCGGGTCCCGTCGGGCAGCCGCAGCACGCCGCCTTCACCCCGTACCGCCTCGCTGATGAGGAACGTGCGCGCCTTGGGGTGGTACAGGCAGGTGGGATGGAATTGGTTGAACTCCATGTTGGCCACGCGGCAGCCCGCGCGCCAAGCCATGGCGATGCCGTCGCCGGAGGAGGTGTCCGGATTGCTGGTGTAGAGGTAGACCTTGCTGGCCCCGCCCGTGGCCAGCACCACGAAGCGGGCCGAGAAGGCGTGCACGCGCCTTTGTGCGCGATCCAGCACGTAGGCGCCCACGCAGCGGTTCTCTTCGGAGCCCAGCTTGCGCGTGGTGATCAGGTCGATGGCGATGTGGCGCTCGAACAGTCGGATGTTCTCGTGGGCGCGGGCCTGTTCGACGAGGGTCGTCTCCAGGGCATGCCCGGTGGCGTCGGCCACATGGGCCACGCGGCGGTGGGAGTGCCCACCCTCGCGGGTCAGATGCAGGGGTGCGCCGTCGTCGACGCGCCGTTCACGGGTGAAGTCCACTCCCAGCTCCATGAGCCACCGAATGCATTCCGGTCCGCGGCGTACGGCGTAGCGCACCACGGTCTCGTCGCACAGGCCCGCTCCGGCCTCCAGGGTGTCGCGCACGTGCGCCTCGAAGGAGTCGTCGCGATCCAGCACCGCGGCGATGCCCCCTTGGGCATAGAAGGTGCAGCCTTCGGTGATGCGGTCCTTGGACAGCACGGCGACCCGTGCCCGGGGCGCGAGCGAGAGCGCCAGCGTGAGCCCAGCCGCACCGCTGCCGATGACGAGCACGTCGAAGGAGCGCTGGGTGGGGGCGGCCGGGAGAGACATCGTGGGACGGTATTCTGACATAATCAGCACAGAC
>JALVEU010000342.1 GCA_027030565.1 Gammaproteobacteria bacterium
CGGGTGGCGGAATGCCACTGGGTGAGCATCGAGCCCGGAGCCGTGCGTGGCAATCACGCGCATGCGGATCGCAGGGAGGTGGTGTTGGTCCGTCACGACGGGCCCTGGAGGCTCGCCTGGTCGTGCCCCGGAGGGCGCCCTCTGGAGAGGCGCTTCGCAGGGCGTGGCGTGGTCTGCGTGGGTTTCCACCCCGATCTCGCCCATGCCCTGCGCAACGAAGGGCCCAGCGCGCTGTGGGTGGTCTCCTGTTCGGACCGGCCTGCGACCGCCGAGGACACCCGACGTGTCGTGCTGCTGGAGACACTGCAGGGCGGGACCGGGGCTTTCTGATAGCATGCCGGGCAGCCCACGAGAGGGAAGGAGCGAAACGGATGATTCGAAGCATGACGGGCTATGCCCGGCGCGAGGAACGCAGTGACCTGGGCCTGCTGGTCTGTGAGCTGCGCAGCGTGAACCATCGGTATCTGGAGGTCTACTTTCGCATGCCCGAGGAGCTCCGTTCCCTGGAGCCCGAGCTGCGCAAGCGGGCGGGGGAGCGGCTGGGGCGGGGCAAGCTGGAGTGCCATTTCACCTTTCGCCCGGGGCCGGCCATGCTGGCCCAGGTGGTGGTCAACGAGGCTCTGGTGGATGCGGTGCTCGAAGCCGTGCGCAGCGTGGAACACCGCATGAGCAATCCGGCCCGTATCGATGCACTCTCGGTACTCTCATGGCCCGGCGCCACACTGGACCCCGAGATCGATCCGGGCCCCGTGCAGGAGCAGGCCAGGCGGCTGTTCGGGGCGGCCCTGGAAGACCTCGTCGCCGCACGGCAACGCGAGGGTGAACGGTTGCAGGCGTTCCTGACCCAGCGCTGTGCGGCCATCGAAGAGCTGGTCAAGCGGGTGCGCGAACGCCGCGCGGAGGTGCTGAGCGCCGTGCGCGAACGATGGGAGGCGCGGTTGCGCGAACTGGACGTTCAGGTCGATCCGGCGCGGCTCGAACAGGAGTTGGCCATCGCCGCGCAGCGCCTGGACGTGGACGAGGAGCTGGACCGGCTGGTCAGCCATTGCGCCGAGTTTCGTGCCATCCTCGAGCGCAGGGAGCCCGTGGGGCGGCGCATGGACTTTCTGATGCAGGAATTCAACCGCGAGGCGAACACCCTGGCCTCCAAGGCGGCCGATATCGAAACCACGCAGGCGGCCGTGGAGCTCAAGGTGCTCATCGAGCAGATGCGCGAACAGGTGCAGAACATCGAATGAGCGCGTGACCGGCGCACTCAGCCGCCGGTCACGGGGGGGAAGAAGGCCACCTCGTCACCATCGCGGACGGGGGCGTCGGGCCCCGCATATTCCAGATTGACCGCCATGAGGAGATGCTCGGGGAGCTCGTCCTCTCCTGTGGCCTGGATCCAGGCCTCGCGCACGGTGGCGGCCCCATCCGCATGGATCCGATCCTGTGCGCGGCCGATCTGCTCGCGCAGGCTCGCGAAGTACTTCACCGTGATCATGCGTACACCTCCATGGGCGCACCCAGTATATCATCGGGTGGCTGCGAAGCTTGAGAGGACCAACACCATGAGCGAGCTCACACACTTCGACACTCGAGGACAGGCGCGCATGGTGGACGTGGGTGCCAAACCGGTCACGCAGCGTGAGGCCGTGGCCGAAGGGCGGATCCGGATGCGGGCCGAGACCCTGGGGCTGATCCGGGCGGGCGGGCACAAGAAGGGCGACGTGCTGGGAGTGGCGCGCATCGCCGGGATCATGGGGGCCAAGCGCACGGCCGAGCTGGTCCCCCTCT
>JALVEU010000343.1 GCA_027030565.1 Gammaproteobacteria bacterium
ACCCACGGCTATCGCGTATTGACCACCCTGGCCTGGATCCAACCCCCATCCGGGCGGAGCGGGGCTAAGCCGGTGCGCGTGCGCAGGGGAGGCGGAACAGCGGCCGGCGGCACCAGCGCTCCAGAGCTCGACGGCTCGGTGCGGCTGGACGCAGGGCGCTTCCTGCATTTCAGCACCGATCTGCTGTTCACCCCGGCCGGTGGACCCCAGGCAGAACGCGCCACATTCCGCGTGCTCGGCAAACAGCGTCTGCGCCCCGGTCAGGTGCATTATCTGGACCACCCCCAGGTGGGTGTGCTGGTCTCGGTGAACCCGACCGAGTGAGGCCCCAGGGCCATGATCCGTGCCACAGGATGTGCACCGCCTCCGCGAAGCCGGCCCCTCGGCGATGTAACCTGTCTCTGCCATGACCAGGCCAGCTGAACCCCCTCCGCCGCCCGACCGTGGACGTATCGAACGCTGGATGTTCGGTGCCGCATTCGTGCACCTGGTGGTCCTGGGGGCGGTGCTGCAGTGGTGGAACACCGACCCGGAACTGGACCCGGGGGACCGCAGACTCACGGCGCTGCTCCTGCTGGCCATCTGGCTCCCGTTCTGGGCCGAGGCCTTGTGGGCCTACTGGCGCGTGCCCGCCCATCCGGGCAAGTACCGTCGTGCGCTGGTGGTGGCCCTGCTCCCCGCCGTCCGGCTCGCCGTCTCGCCCCACGCCCCGAGCCCGTGGATCTGGCTGCCGCGCCTGGGTTGGCAACGCCGCGGACGCAGCCTGTGCCGCACACTGGAGCGCCGGCTGGCCGTCCCCATGCTCGCCTTCACGCTGTTGATCCTGCCGGTGCTGGGCATCGAGTTCCTGATGAAGGATCAGGTGGCCCAGTGGCCGCTCCTGCGCCTGGCCCTGGACGCCGCCGTGGTGGCCATCTGGGTGGCCTTCGCCGGTGAGCTCGTGCTCATGCTCACCGTCAGCGAGGACCGGGTCGATTACCTGAAACGCCACTGGGTCAACGTGCTCATCGTGGTGCTGCCCACGCTGGCCTTCTTGCGCAGCCTGCAACTGGTACGCCTGGTGCAGCTGGCCAGGACCGGCAAGCTGCTCAAGGCCTATCGTCTGCGCAGCCTGGCCCTGCGCGGATACGAGAGCCTGCTCGCGTTGAGCGTCGTCGAACGGATCTTGCACCGGGATCCGGAGAAGCTGCGCGCCCGACTGGAACGGGAACTCGCCAAACGGGAGGCCGAGATCACCGAGCTGCGCGCACGCATCGCCGCGCTGGAACGCAGACCCGACCCCGACTCCGGAAGGACGTTGGCCGAGGCGGAGGAGCGCGGTGGCACCTAGCCCTGGTCTCCCAGGCGCCGCGCGGTACGGGCCTCGCGCTCGGTGATCTCGCAAGGTCCCCGGTACCGTTCCGGCACATTGTCCGGACAGGCGCCACATTGTTCGTTGCCCGGTACCGCGAACTCGATCTTGCGTGGAGGGGGAAGCTCCAGGCCTTCCATGATCGCGACGAACTCCGCCTCCGACTTGCCGGCCAAACGGGGATTGCGGCGCCGCTCCTGGCCGATGCTGCTCACCCGGCGACCCTCGTAGTCGTGAGCGGGATAGACCAGGGTCTCGTCGGGCAGCGTGAAGAACTTCTGCATGATGCTCCGATACAGGGCGCGAGGGTCACCGGACTGGAAGTCGGTGCGGCCGCAGGCGTCGATCAGCAGCGCATCGCCCGTGAACAACAACCGGTGCGTCCCGTCGTCCACCAGGTAGGCGTGATGCGTGGCCGTGTGGCCCGGGGTATGGAGGGGCTGGATCTCGATGGAGCCCACCCGGAACGGGACGCCCTCCTCCACCCCCAGGTCCGCGCACTGCAGCCGTTCCATCGCCGGGACCACGATGCGGGTCCCGGCCAGAGCGCGCAGCTTGCGCGCGCCGGTCAGGTGGTCGGCATGGATATGAGTCTCCAGCGTATAGGTGGGCTTGAGCCCCAGATCGCGTATGACCTCCAAGTCCCGCTCCGCCGTCTCGAGCACCGGATCGATGAGCACCGTCTCTCCCGTATAGGGACAGCCGAGCAGATAGGTGTAGGTGGAGGAGTCGGGTTCGAAGAGCTGGCGGAAGAACATGGCGAGTGCCTCCATCCGGACTTGCGTCGACGTTCAGTGCGCATCCTGGCCACCGATGATCCGTGGTCCCAGGCCGCGGATCAGCGCCTGGTCGTCGTAGACGTGGTCCCGGTCGGCCTTGGCGACGGGTTCGTCGGGCCCCAACAGGCGGATCCGCATGCGGACCGTGTAGCGCTTGCTGGGCCGGTACTGGGTGGTGGGCTCCCCGGGCGGCTCGTCGAACTGGTCCTGACGCCAGCGATAGGGATGCTCGATCTCACGCGGCGAGCGCACCAGGTCGCCGGTGGCGTCGATCCCTTCCAGCGGACCATAGCCCAGGTCCTCGTCCAGCACCAGGAATCGCGGTGCACCCTGCTCCAACGCCACCTCGGCGGCGTGATACAGCAGGTATTCGTGCAGTCGACGCCGCGGGGTGACGGCGGTGGCCGTGTACTCGATCGCCCACTGGCGCGGGCCGATCCGGTGTTCGTCGTAGCCGGCGCCCTGGGTCAATGGCTTATATGGAGTGGTCTCGCAGGCCGCGAGCACCAGGGCGAGCATGCCGACGGCCAGCGCGCGCAAGATCACGAGCCTTCCGCCCCGGCGTGGATGTCGCCCTCGGGCCGGAACCAGTGCAGCTTCTCGTGCAGGCGCACCACCTCGCCCACGATGATCAGCGTGGGCGGCTGCACGTCGTAGCGCTCGACCAGGTCCGGCAGATTGGAGAGATCCCCGATCAGCACCTTCTGCTCCGGCGTGGTGCCCTTGGTGACCAGGGCCGCGGGCATGTCGGCGCGCAGGCCGTGGGCCCGGAGCTGTTGGCAGATGATGCGCACGCCCTGCAGACCCATGTAGAAGACGATGGTCTGGCGTTCGTGGGCCAGCATCTCCCAGTTGAGATCGATGCTGCCGTCCTTGAGGTGGCCGGTGACGAAGACGCAGGCCTGGGCGTAGTCGCGGTGGGTCAGGGGGATGCCCGAGTAGGCCGCGCAGCCCGAGGCCGCGGTGATGCCGGGGACCACCTGGAAGGGCACCTGCTCCTCGATGAGGGTCTCGATCTCCTCGCCGCCGCGCCCGAAGATGAAGGGGTCACCGCCCTTGAGGCGCAACACGCGCCGGCCCTCCTTGGCCAGGCGCACCAGCAGGGCGTTGATCTCCTCCTGCGGGATGGCGTGGCGCGCGCGGGCCTTGCCCGCATAGATGCGCTCGGCGTCGCGGCGCACCAGGTCCAGGATGGGCCCCGAGACCAGGCGGTCGTAGACCACCACGTCGGCCTTCTGCATGAGGCGCAGGGCACGGAAGGTGAGCAGGTCGGGATCGCCGGGTCCCGCCCCCACCAGATAGACCTCGCCGACCTCCGGGGCCTGGGTTCGTGCGGCCGCCAGGGCCTGCTGCAACAGGCGTTCGGCCTCCTCGTCGCGGCCGGCGAACACCGCCTCGGCCACCGCCCCCTCCAGCATCGACTCCCAGAACGCACGGCGCGCGCTCACGTCGGGGAACGCGGCCTTGACTGCATCCCGGTGCCGCTCCACCAGCTGCGCGAGCCGCCCGTAGGCGGCCGGCGTGCAACTCTCCAGGCGCGTGCGCAGCAACCGCGCCAGCACCGGTGAGGCCCCGCCCGTGGAGACGGCGATCTGCACCGGGGAGCGATCGATGATGGAGGGCATGACGAAACCGCCGGGGATGCGGTCGCTGACCACGTTGACGGGGATGTTGCGCGCCACCGCGCGTTCGCCGATGCGCCGGTTGAGGGCGCGGTCGTCGGTGGCCGCGACGATCAGCGCATACCCGGCCTCGTCGCCGTCGCGCCAGGTACGCCGCTCGTGGTGGACCCGCCCCTCTTCGAACAGGGTCTCCATCTCGTGACCCAGCTCAGGGGCCACCACATGGACCTCCGCGCCCGCCTGGGCCAGGAGACGGGCCTTGCGCGCCGCCACGCCGCCTCCGCCCACCACCAGGCAGGGGCGCCCCTTCAGGTCGAGGAAGACGGGCAGCAGGTCCATGGCTCAGCCTCCTCGCCGTACCGAGGCGGCAGGGTGCCCTGGGCGTTCGTGATCGAGGCCTGGCGAATACGCGTTCATGGCTTCCCTTGTCGCCCGAGCATCTGCCGAAGTCAAGCCGAGAGCACGCCGATGTGCTCGGAGAGGGGCCGGGTGACCGGCTCGATCTTGCGGCGCATGAGGCTGCCCACCGCATCGGTGAGCCCGAAGATGGGCGCCACCAACTGCTCGCTCACATAGGCCAGGGCCAAGGTGGAGTGCAAGAGGGGGAGGCAGCGCTGCGGCAGATGTTCGAGCACCTCGGCGAGCGCCTCAGGGGGGTCGGCCAGTTGGGCATCCACGAGGGCGTGCAGGTCCTCGAAGCTGCGCGGCCGCGCCGGCCGCGGCCGTGCCGCCTGGCCGTGCAGTTCCATGGCGTCCATGAGCGAGGCGACCGTGTCCTGATCCGAGGGCTTCTTCATGGCCAGCGAGACCGTATGCAGCCAGGCCTGCCCCTCGGGCGAGAGCAGACGCAACAACTGAAGAGCGATCGGATTCTCCGCGGCCAGCGGCGTGGCCAAGGCGTGACGCAGGGCCTCCCACTCCGGGTGCGCCGGGCGCGGCTCCGGGAGGGCATCGGGCACCGCCAGCAGGAAGCCGACGTAGAACGCCGTGCGCCGGCGCGCCCGCGCCCACAGGTCCTGCCGTTCGGCCTCGGTGATCAGGCCCGGCTGGAGGATCAGTCGCACGGTGTCGATCTGGTCCTGGGCCCGCTCCTCGAAGGGCAGGAACTCCAACAGAAACTCGGCCAGCTCGCGGCCCAGCGGGCCCTCGGCCACACAGCGGTACTCGAGCATGCGCCGTGCATTGGCCGCATCGGGCATGGCCCACCAGGCACGGCGTGCCAGCTCATGGGTGAGATCGGGCGCGTGGATCACCGCCACCACCGCCTCGGGCTCGCCCAGGATCAAGAGCTTCTCCAGGTTCTGGCTGCGCGTCTGGCCCATGCGCGTCCAACGCTTGAGGTAGACGGGATAGCCTCCCGGTGACCCCAGCACATGTGTGGAGATGGCCTGGCGCACGAGCTTGAGATACTGCTCGTCGCGACAGGTGGGGTGCAGCTTGAGGCTGGCCTGGCCCTTGTCGGTGAGCGCCTGGATCTCCATGCGCGACTCGTCGATGCGCAGGGCCTGCAGCCCCTGGCGCAGCAGCACCTGCAGGCGCAGGTTGTCCTCGGGGGCGAGCTGCATGGGTTCAGTTGAGCTGGATGCGCTGGCCCCAGGGCACCGCACCGCGGCCCTTAACCAACCAGATCACGGGATACTGCGGCGGGGCCTTGGGAAAGGCACCCTTGGCGTCGGTGAAATAGACCAGCAGATCCGGCTGCACGTCCTGGCGCTCGGCCCATTGGAACACGGGACGGAAGTCGGTGCCGCCACCGCCCTGGAACGATCTGGGGAGCTGGAAGTCCTCCCAGGGCTCGAAGGTCCAAGGGCTGCCCTCGGCCAGCCGCGCATCGCAGGCCAGCAGGGTGATGCGCGCGCGCATCTGGCCCTTGATGGCGTCGATCTCGGAGAGGAACTCGGTCATCTCGCGCTCGGAGATGGAGCCCGAGACGTCCAGGGCCACGGTGACGTTGACCTGGGCGCTGCGCAGCGTGGGAAAGATGGCCTCGCCCCCCCGGCGTGTCGAAGGCCGCGTCCAGCTGTAGTCGTCGCGGGCCACGGCCGTCATGTAGCGGGCCAGCAGCATGCGCCAGGGCAGCTGCGGCTGCAGCAGGAAGTCCACCAGGCGCGCCATGGCCCCGCCGAGCTTGCCCGCCTGCATGGCCTGCTGGGCGGCGCCGGCCAGGCGCTGCTGCCACTGCACGGCGAGTTGCTCGCGCTCCTGGGCCGAGAGCGGCGGGGGTTGCTTGCTCGCCCCACCCCGCGCTTCGTCGGGCTGCGCCTGCGGCGTGGCGCCACCCCCCTCGTCCTCCTCGTCACGCTCCTGGCTCTGGCCACCCTCCTTGCCTTCTCGGCGCTGCTCGTTGCGCCGCGAACCCTCGTCGGGGTCCTCGTTGTCGTAGAGGTGATCGTCCAGGGTGTCCTGCTCGTCGGCGTTGTCGTCCAGGCAGGGGTAGATCTCCTCTGCGGTCATGCCCTCGAAGCTGTCCTCGACCAGGATGCCCGGCGGTGGCGTGAGCCCGTCGGCCAAGAGCAGCGGGTTGATGGCGTAGTCACAGGCCACGTCCCAACGATGCTTGAGCCGGTGCTGGCGTCGCGCGAAGTGCGAAAGGGCGCAGTGCAGGGCCTCGTGGGCCAGCACGAACTGCACCTGCTCCGGCGACAGGGCGTCGATGTACTGGGCGTTGTAGTAGAACTTGCGCGCATCCGTGGCCGTGGTGCGACACCACTTGGGATCGGCCTCGGCCATGGGCAGGCGCAGCACCAGGGCGCCCAGGAAGGGCTTGTCCAGGATCAGGCGCGTGCGCGCGGCGGCCAGCTTGGTCTCGACGGCCTCGCGGTTCATGCCTCGTAGAGCATCAGCTCGGCCACGTCCTCGGCCCAGTCGCCGAACTCGGGCACCTCGAACAGCGCCTCGCCCACGGCCCGGTGCAGGTCGGAGACCATCATCACGCCCATCTCGCGCTGCGGAAAGCGGCGCGCATAGGCCAGGATCCGCCCATAGACCCGGGGCGCCTCGGCGGTGTCGCGGGCGCGGATGGCACGGCCCACCAGCGCCGAGGCCACCGCGTACTGCAGGTCGATCTCCTTGGGCACGGGGACCGCCTCGCCGCGCAGGATGGCGTCCAGGTCGGGCATCTGGTCCAGGCTCTGCACGAAGGCGTTGAGCTCCACACCGGCCGCCGGACCCACGCAGGCCTGCAGGGCCCCGAGCAGCAGGTCCGGGCTGTCGCCGAACTTCTGCAGGGCCCGGTGGGCGAACTCCCAGGAGCGCGGCGAAGGAAAGGCCACCGGGTTGTGTGCCGGATCGAAATCGAACAGGAGCTCGGGCCGGAAGCGCAGGAAGCCGATCACCCGATCGTCGATGCCGTGCGCATAGGCCCAGGCCACCCAGTCGTCCAGGTGCACCTCCACCTCGAAGTGGGAGAAGCGGTTGGCCAAGGGGGCGGGCATGGTGTAGGTGACCCCCCGGTCGCCCTGCCGATTGCCGGCGGCGAAGATGGCCCAGCCCTCGGGGACGCGATACTCGCCCAGGCGCCGGTCGAGGATGAGCTGATAGGCCGCCGCGGAGACACTGGGCGCCG
>JALVEU010000344.1 GCA_027030565.1 Gammaproteobacteria bacterium
TCTCGGTGGACAGCCACTACTTCCTGGTGCGCGTCGAGGCCCGGATCGGGCATGGGCGCGCCGCCAGCAACACCATGCTGCAGCGCCTCCAGGACGGGCGCGTGCGGATCCTCATGCGCAGCGCGGAAGGTCCTCCCGTCTTGCCGCAACCACCCTCGGGAAACGACACCAACTCCTGAAGCGGCTCTGCGCAACGACCGGCTGCGCACCTCCCAACCTCCCTTGCTGCCAACCATCCGCCCCGCAGACCCCGCGCATGCGGCCTTCCAACCCGCCTTAGGCGTTCCGGTGAGCCGGCGTACCCTGCTTTGCCTGCGGCCCCGCCCACGGTTGGGCAAGCTGGACAGCCCTCGGCCAATCTCCTATGTTTCGCGGCCTCCGTGTTCCGTTGCATGAGGTCAACACACGCCATGGACGCCGCCCACATCCAGGCCCGTTTCGCCGCCCTCCGCGAGAACAAGCTGTTCGAGGCCGTCGTGGTCTTCGTGATCGTGTTTTCGGCGTTGCTCATCGGGGCCAAGACCTACGATATCGATCCCGAGGTGCTGCACGCGCTCCACGCGCTCGACTGGGCGATTACGCTGTTCTTCCTGGCCGAGATCACCGTGCGCTTCATCGCCGAGGGGAGCGTGCGGCGGTTCTTCTCCAAGGGCTGGAATGTGTTCGACTTCGTGATCGTGACGGCGAGCCTAGTGCCGACGCAGGAAGGCGAGATGGCCTTGCTGGGGCGGCTGTTTCGGATCTTCCGAGTACTGCGGCTGGTCTCGCTGATCCCGGAGCGGGTACTGATCAGCGCCTTCATCGGGGCCATGCCGCGCATGGCCTATGTATCGCTGCTCATGTTTATCATCTTCTACATCTACGCCGCTATGGGCAGCATCTTCTTCCGGGCCATCAATCCTGAACTCTGGGACAACGTGACCGTCTCCATGCTCACCTTGTTCCGCGTGGCCACCTTCGAGGACTGGACCGACGTCATGTACGAGACCATGGCGGTCTATCCGCTGAGCTGGCTCTACTATATCTCCTTCATCTTCGTGGTGGCCTTCGTCTTCCTGAACATGATGATCGGCATCGTGGTGGAGACCCTGCAACGGGAGCACGAGAAGTTCGTCGCTGAGGAGGCGCTGGCCTCGCCCAACCATCCGCAGCAGGACGCTGACCTTGTGCAACGTCTGGCGGTGATTGAGGGCAAGCTCGACCGGTTGCTCGAAACGCGAGGCCACAACGGACCATAGGGTCCGCAGCACGCCTCGGGGCCGCACAACCGCATGCGCGCCACTACACCCAAGCAACGCCGGCGCTCGCACAAGGCCTTGAGGCTCAGCCGAACTGCCTGCGAAAGCGCCAGGCGCCGAACCCGAACAAGGCGAGCCCCAGGGCACCGAGGGCCGCCACGTGGGGCCAGAGGACGTCCAGGCCGGCGCCCTTGAGCAGGATGCCATAGCCGAGCTCGATGTAGTGCGACAGGGGCGACAGGGGCATGATCGCACGCAGCGCGGCCGGCATGGCCTCGGGTGGGGTCCAGGCCCCGGAGAGCAGCACCATGGGCAGGATCAGCAGGATCACCAGCATGGTCACCTGACCGAGGTTGCGACTCAGCGTGGCGATGAACAGCCCCAGCCCGGAGACGGTGAAGACGTAGGCCGCGGTCACGGCGAAGAAGAAGGCCAGGCTGCCGCGGATGGGCACGTGGAAGGCGGGTTCCAAGACGAGAAACAGGGCGATGGCGGTGCCGGTGAGGATGGCCAGCAGCATCGCTACCACCTTGGG
>JALVEU010000345.1 GCA_027030565.1 Gammaproteobacteria bacterium
CGATACGCCTGGGTCGAAACACCGGACCGATACGCACCACGTAACCACGCTCCTGCAACATCCGGAAGCGCTCGATCACCCAGGACTCCGAGACACCGAGTGCCCGGGCGATGACGGCGAACGGCCGCGGAGAAAGTGGGAATGCACGCTGATAGGCGTCCAGCAGCTGCCGGTCCAGGCGGGAGAGCGCCGGCTCATCCTCGGGACCCGGTTGTCGCGCCAGGTTCGTCATCTCCGGGTTCACAATCCGATCCGATGGGCGCGCCAGGTGAAGAAGATACCACTGGGCTTGATGGCCTCCAGCGTGGCCAGCACCTTCAGGGACTCCGTGTCATAGACCGCGACCCGGTTGTCGTCCCGTGCCGACAGCCACACCGCCTCACCGCGCGGGGCGAACTCCATGTGCAGGATGGCACGCCCCGGCTCCAGGGTCTTGATCACCCGGAGGGTCTCGGCATCGATCACCTGGACCTTGCCATTGTCCGGGATGGCGAAGTTGACCCAGATCTGCCGTCCGTCCGGGCGCGCCTCCACGAAAACCGGCTGCCCGGCCACGGCGATGCGTGCCTTCTCGCGCCAGGTGTTCATGTCCACCACCAGGACCTCGTGATGCCCCACCGCGGGCAGGAAGGCCTGGTCGCCCGCCACCGCCCAGCCCTCCAGATGCGGCATCTTGTAGACGGGCAGCTTCTTCTCGCCGCGTCCGTAGCCATCGAGGATCCGCCGCGCACCCCGCTCCGGGTGCCAGAGATCCACCAGGGCCAGGCCGTCCTCGCCGAACAGACCGGCGATGTAATAGCGCCCGTCGGGTGTGATGAGCGCGTCGTAAGGCTGTCGGCCCACGTTGCGAATGATCTGGATCTTCGGTTTTCCACCCTCGGTGAAGTCCGCAATGCGGATCTCTCCCGCATCGAACAGGCTGTAGACGAAGCGATCACCCGGGGCGTCGACCAGACCCACGACCTTGGAGCGACGACCGTCGGCCCCGATGGCCGGCAGGTCCGCCACCGGCCCCAACGTGGCCGCATCGAAGACCCGTACGCCCCCGGGCTCATAATTGGAGACGGCCACCAACCGCCCGTCCTGAGAGATGGCTCCGCCAACGCTGTTGCCCGCCTGAACGATCCGCTTGACCACGGCCCCACAGAGGAGGTCCACCTTGGTGAGCCCGCCGTCGCGCCCGAAGACGAAGGCGTAGCGCTCGTCGGGCGAGTAGACCACGGAGGCATGGGAGACGTCACCGAGCCCGGAGACACGGAACAACTGTCTGCGCGCGGTACGATCCACTACCAGGAGGCTGCCGGCGCTGCGCTCGATCACCACCCCAAGGTCACCGGTCCCCCGGACGAGACATGCACCGGCCTGGGCGGCCAGCGGACCCAAGACGAACAACAGGCCCAGCAGGCGGATCATCGTTGCGGCCCCTTGCGCAGTTGCTCCACCAGCCAGCGGGCCTCGCCCTCGGTGAGCATGGGACGCCAGGGCCCCATGGCGGTGCCCGGGCGGCCATCCAGAATGGTGGCGAGCAGGGCCGCATCGGTCTTGTCCGCCAATGCCTCGGGGAGCAGCGACGGCCCCAACCCACCCTTGCGCGTCAGACCATGGCATGCGCCGCAGTCCTGCTCCAGCAAGTTGAGCAACTCGGCCTGACGCACCGGGTCCGGCTCCGCCGCTGCGCCGCCGGCCACGAGCAGGCCCCCCGCGATCAGGCCCCGCCAGTCCCACCTCATGTCCAATCCAGCCCTGGTCTCCTCGACGCAATGCTCTCGCTGGAAAGGCCGAAAGCACTGGGCCGAGGGGGCTGGGGCGGCCCGAGGGCCACCCCAGCGACGACGCCATGAGGCACGGTCAATAGATGTCGCCCACTGTATTGTGGACGTTCCACTTGCCGGTCGGGGTGATGAGGCGCTTGTCCTGGATGCGCTGTTTCACCTTGCCGGTCTTGTCGTCGATGATGACGAGCTCGCTGGGCGCGTCCTTCTTGTCCCAGATGCTCACCCAGACCTCGTCACCGGCCTTGTTGTACTCGAAGTGCACGGCACGGCCGTGGTCGGCGAGCCGCTGGCAGTGGATCCCGCCCATCGGATCCTTTTTCAGGAAGTAGCACACCGTCTGCTGGATCTTGGCGTCCTTGTTGAGGGCGTGATCGAACCAGACCTTGTCGCTCTTGGGGTGCGTCTTGGTGAACAGCGATCCCGCACCCTTGGTTTTGATCTTGTAGAGCACCTTCCAGGCGTGTTCCGGGTGCTTCTCCGGATCCGACCCCCAGACGGTGTAGATGTCTTCACCGATGTGCGTGGATCCAGTCACCGGTCCGTACTTGGGATCGATCCAATTAGCGCCCCGACCCGGGTGTGGCTTGGTTCCTACGTTGATAATGGCCTCCAGCTTGCCCGTCTTGGTGTCCACGACCACGGTCTTGTTGGCCATGTTCGCCGCCACCATGAAATACCGGCCCGAGGCGTCGAAGCCCCCGTCGTGCAGGAACGGAGCCGAGTCGATCATGGTGATCTTCAGGTTGCTGAGGTCGCTGTAGTCGACCAGCCAGACCTGTCCGGTCTCCTTCACGCTCACCACCCACTCCGGCTTGAAGTGGTTGGCCACGATGGAAGCGACACGCGGTTCCGGATGGTAGGTTCCATCGGTGACCGTGTAGCCGCGGGTGCTCACCAGCTTCTTGGGCTCCAGAGTCTGACCATCCAGGATGGCGATGTGTGGCGGCCAGTAGCAACCGACGATGGCCAACTTGTCCTCGAAGCCCTTGTACTTGGAGACATCGATGGACCGGGCGTCCGAACAGGGCTTGACCTCGGCCACCACGTCCGGCTTCTTCATGTAGAGATCGATGAGTGTGGCCTTACCGTCGCGGCCGATGGCCAGGAAGTAGCGGCCCGAGGCCGAGGAGCGCAGGATGTGTACGGCATAGCCGGTGGGCACGATGCTGATGATCTTCTTGGAGTCGCCGTCGATGATGGCCACCTTGCCCGCATCACGCAGCACCACGCCGAACATATTGTCCACATCGTAGTTGTGCTGAGGCTTCTTGGGCCGCTGCTCGGGCGGGACCAGGACCTTCCAGCTCTCGCGGATGTCCTTCAGCGAACGCTCCGGCGGCTGCGGGGGCTCCATCTGGATGTACTTGGCCATGAGCTCGGTCTCGTCCTGGCTCAGGATGCCGTCCTTACCCCAGGAGGGCATGCCGCCCGGCGTGCCGTTGTAGATGATGGCCTTCAGGGCCTCGGTACCGAACTTCTTCATGCGTTCGGGCTCAAGGCTCGGCCCCGTGGCGCCTTTGCGTAGGGTCCCGTGGCAGCCGGCGCAGCGGTCGAAGTAGACCTGCTGGGCCTTGGCGAACTCTTCGTCGCTGAGCAGCTTTTCGCCGGCCTGCACGGCTCCGGTGCCGAGTGCGGCGGCCACTGCGGCGCTCAAGGCCGCAGTGCGGATGGCGGTCGATGGGTTGCTTTTCATGACAGGCAGTCCTCCCCGATCTGGAGTCGTTGGCTTACGAAAGGAGGCCGCCGGCAGACGCCGGCGGCCAAGGCACGGTTCAGGCGGTGGCGGGCGCCGCCTCGGCGCCGGCCTCCGCCTCTTCACTTTCATGGCCCACCCGGGTGGCGGTGCGGGTCTCCCCGGCCCCGATGGCCAGCAGATCCCAGACCAGCAGCAGATAACCGGCAGCGGTCACCCAGCCGAAGATCTGACGCCACCACATGGCCTGCTGGAACCAGGGATGGTTCTGGGCCTCGAAGTAGCCCGCCCAGGTGGAGCCGTTGATGGCCCGCTCGATGAACGACTGCTCGTAGCCGGCGATGAGCAGCGCCATGGTCATGCCGAGCACGCCGACGCTGAGCAGGGTCAGCGCCCACTTCCAGCGCCAGGCCCCCGCGATGCCCGCCCCCATGTACACGTTGCCCCGCCACTGCTGGGCCGCCAGGTAGAAGAAGGCGATGTTGATGGTGGCATAGGCACCGAAGAAGGCCAGATGCCCGTGCGAGGGCGTCCACTGGGTACCGTGGGTGTAGAGGTTGATCTGCGGAAGCGTATGCATGAAACCCCACACGCCCGCACCCAGGAAGTTCCCGAAGGCATGGGCGATCAACCAGGCCAGAGCGGGATGATTGGAGCTCTTCATATGGTGTTTGCCCGCGTCATAGAGCGAGTGCACCACCATGGCCACCAGCGGGATCGGCTCCAGGGCGGAGAAGAAACCGCCGATCTCGAACCAGTAGTCCGGCGTGCCGATCCAGAAATAGTGGTGTCCGAGGCCCAGGATGCCCGAGCCGAACATGAGCGCCACCTCGATGTACAGCCAGGTCTGCACGATCCGGCGGCTCACACCCAGGGTCTTCATGAGCCCCCAGGCCATGATGGCGCCCACCAGCACCTCCCAGGTGGCCTCCACCCACAGGTGGATCACCCACCACCACCAGTACTGGTCGATGGAGATGTTGGGGGTGAAGAACATCCCGGCCAGATACAGACCGGCCAGGGCGAACAGGTCCAGCACGATGACTCCGCCGATGCCCGTGAAGCGGCCCTTGATGAATGTGGCCAGCACGTTGAAATAGAACACGAGTACGACCACGACGATGCCGATATCGGCCCAGCGAGGCGCCTCGATGTACTCGCGACCTTCGTTGATGAACCAGATGGTCTTGATGTCGCCCGGTCCATACTGGACGAACAGATACACCAGGACCACTACGGTCACCGCCAGGGTCAGCACCCAGAAGGCGATCTCGCCGAGTTTGAGCCCCACCACTGGGTGCTGGGCCTCGTCCTCCATGAGCCAATAGACGCTACCCAGGAACCCGTAGAGCATCCACACCACCATGGCGTTGATGTGGACCATGCGGTTGACGTTGAAGTCCAGGACCCCGTAGAGGAAGTCCGGCTTGAGATACTGCAACCCGGCCAGCAGGCCGAAGAGGATCTGGGCGCCGAACAGGACCAGCGCCACGGTGAAGTACTTGACGGCGAGGCGCTGACCGCCGGTCAGATTACTGGAATCGAGAACGCCGACTCGGGTCATCATTCACCTCCCTGCGGAATGGGCTTGAAGTTGTAGGGGAATCCGTTGGTGTCGATGGCCGACATCCACTTCAGGTAGGCGACGACGGCCTTGGCCTCGTCCTCGGTGAGCTTCAGGTTGGGCATCTTGCGTCCCGAGCCGAACGTGCGCGCGTTGTTGGTCGGGTCCATGAGGAACTGCACCATGAGCTGCTCGCGGATGGTGGCCGCTCCCCAGGCGGGATCGAGCCAGGCCTTGGTCAGGTCCGGAGCGAAGTAGGCCCCGTTGCCGAGCAGCGTGTGGCAGTTCATGCAATTGCGCCCTTGGATAACGAGCTTGCCCTTGCGCACCAGGGCCGCGGCTTCCTCCTCGGTGAGCTTCTTGCCGAACAGGGGCTCCTCGGGCCCGATCTTGGGCACCTGGTAACCACGTTCGTCGTCTGCGACGTAACTGATGCGCTGGTTGATGACGCTGTAGTCCGGCACCCGTACCGAGCCGGCCATGATCTGCTTCATGGTGTCGAACGTGAGCCAGATCAGGATCACGAAACTCAGGGCGGTGACGAAGACGGCCGTCTTGGCCCAGAAGCCTTCGCGCGCCCACCAGGGTATGGCTTGCATTGGGACCCCTCCTGTCGAGAATTTTGGAATTGGTTCGGACCTATCGCTGTGCAGGGTGTACCGGAGAGGCGCGGCCCTGCCCGGCTGCGGCCTCTTCGTCTTCCATACCGGCATGCGTCCCCTGACAGAGGTGCCAGATGGCGTGCGGAGCCACCAGGTATCCCACCAGCATGGCCACCACCAGCCAGGTCCACAGGCCCGTCAGGTGGGTGGCATCGGCCAGGGTGAGTACGGCCGCCACCAGGCCCGCATAGGCAGCGTAGCCCCACCACACGAGCCGCGGACGGTTGTGCAGGCGCCCCCATGCGAAGAGCATGGCGTACAGCGCGCCGAACAGGATGACCATGGCGGCGGAGAAGAAGGTGATGAAGAAATCCTGGAGCTCTACCGGTTGCAGCATGCCGTCGCAGTCCTCCATGATCGAAGTTTGCACGCGCGGTTGAAGACGGCTCGCACGCCACCCGCGGCGGGCCGGCCGCCGCAAGTTCCGACAGTTTCCGTACTAAGCCCTCGGAGGGGCCTTGATCTCGGTCATGGTTTACCTGGAACCCCTGATGCGAGTTTGACTCAGGTCAAACGCTCCCTAGAAAGGGGGCTTCCAGTCCCTGAAACCGGCAGGAAATCCATGGAGCCACGTCGATCAGCGCCTCCCGCCTTCCTGGAGATGGGTTTCCGCCCCTTCTTTTTCGCTGCAACGTTGGGCGGGATCGGGCTCATCCTCCTGTGGGGGTACGAATATGGTTTTGCGGGCCGGACGCCGCCGACCAGCCTCCATCCCGTGGTCTGGCACGGTCACGAGATGCTCATGGGTTACACCGCAGCGGTGGTGGCGGGCTTCCTGCTCACCGCCGTCACCAACTGGACCGGACGCCCCACGCTCACGGGGCCCTTGCTGGGGGTGCTGGCCGCTCTGTGGGTGTTCGCCCGACTGGCCGTGTTCCTGCCCTATGAGGCCCAGTGGCTCGCCTTCGCACTGGAGACGGCCTTCTTCCTCGGCCTCAGCCTGGCCCTGTTCCGCCCGGTGGTGGCGGCGCGCCGCTGGGGCGACATGGAGGTGTTGGCCAAGGTGCCCACCCTCTGGGTCGCCGGAATGCTCGTCCACCTGGGGGTGGCCGGCATCCTGTCGGACGGAATCCGCTGGGGCCTGTACACCGCCCTGTATACGGTGGTGGGGCTGATCATGGTGATCGGCCGCCGGGTCATCCCCTTCTTCGTGGAACGGGGCACCGGCGGACAGCTGCGGTACCGGCCCTCGCGCCGGCAGGAGGTGCTGGGCCTGGGGGCGTTCCTGGCATTCTGGATCCTGGACGCGTTCACCACGCAACGGCTCCTGGTGGCGCTCACCGCCGGCATCCTGCTCGTCCTGCATGGGATTCGTCTCTATGCCTGGCATCAACGCACGTTGTGGCGTCGCCCCATGGTCTGGGTGCTGTACCTGGGCTATGCCTGGATCGTGCTCGCCTTCGCCCTCAAGGTGCTCGGCTACCGCTGGGCCCAGGCCGACGCCTTGGCGCTGCACGCATTCGCCTACGGCGGCATCGGCCTGCTCACCGCAGGCATGATGGTGCGGGTGACCCTGGGACACACGGGCCGCAACCCCAACGCACCCCCGCGCGGTGTGGTCTGGATCTTCCTTCCGCTGGCCGTGGGG
>JALVEU010000346.1 GCA_027030565.1 Gammaproteobacteria bacterium
CGAGGGGGAGGTCGCGCGAATGCTGGCCGCCTTTCGGCCCGACGAGGGCTGAGTCCGGTCAGGCGGTGCCGGCGTTGCGGTCGGTAGGGCTGTGGTAGTAGCTGCTCTCTTCCGCCGACTGGCGCACCTCGTCGAAGAGCTGCTGAAGACGGAGATCGGCATCGCTCACGGTGGCGCAGGATTCGCAGCTCGGGTCACCGCAAGGCTGGCGGGTGTAGAGCCAGAAATGGATGGCGCCCGCCAACAGGCCGGAGGCGACCTCCCAGGCGTCCGCGTCCGGAAACTCCTCCAGCAGCCGGTTGCCCAGTTCCACCGCGCGATCGGCTGCGGCATCGAAGACCTGCCCGTTCTGACCCTCGTTGAAGTCCATGATCGCTCCAGCGCATTGGGAAGAGATCGCCCATTGTACCGCGTTCACCCGGGCCGATCCCTCCTCCCCGGCGGCGTGACGGCCGGGCGGGACCACTCCAAGGGCCAGAGGATGCGCAGCGCGTGCTCGGGACAGACTCCGACACAGAACCCGCAGCCCGTACACCGTTCGGTGTCCACCTCGGGCCGGAACCGGGCGTCGAAACGCAACGCCTCGGCGCTGCACGCGGACCGACAGCTCATGCAGAGGACGCCGTTGTACGCCAGGCAGCGACCGGTGTCGAGCTGCGCCAAGCCCACCAGCAGTTCCGCGGGTTCGGTGAGCGCCATGGGGCAGGCGTCACGGCACTGGCCGCAAAAGGTGCAACCAGTATCCTCGAAAGCCAGATAGGGCGTACCGGCCAGCGGGTGGCCGGCCGGATGGAAGCGGACGATGCCCGCCTCGCAGACTTCTGCGCAGGGCCCAGCACACGCCGCACAGCGCTCCGGCTGCAACCGCGCCCGGTGCCAGGGCGGCGGCGGGCCTTGCGGCCCGTTCGTGGAGGCAGGCCGTGCAGCCTGCCCTCCGGTCAAGAACCTGCCGGTGAGAAATGCCCGCCGTGCCCCATCCACCGGATTACCGGACCTTCATTTGGCGGGTTTGAACGTGTTCTGGACCAGTGGCGCGGCGTTGGCCTGCGGCGCATGACACTGTACGCAATTGTAGCGGGCATTGGACAGCGTCTTTTGTTTCTTGCCCTTCAGGCCGGCCTCCGGATGCCCATAGGCGGGATCGACGTAATGGGACTCGGGAATCGGCGGCGGCATCCCCTTCTGCCTGGGCTTGCCCCACTGCGCGGGGTTGTCGTGACACCCAAGACAGGCATTGTTCTTGGCCGTGATGGGCACGAACGCATCGATGTTGTGCGGAATCTGTGGCGGTGCCGTGTAATAGGACCTGGGCAGCGGTTTGGTGCTGCCAGGCATGTCCTTGGTGTACTCGTAGGCAGGCGGTGCCGGCGTCTCGAAGACGCTGCCCTTGACCAGTCCCAGCTCCTTGTCGGGGATGGTCTGCTCCGCGGTGACGGCGCATGAGGCCGTGATGAGACCAGCAGCGGCGATGGAGAACAAGAACGTGGCTCTAGTCATGACGATGTCCCCTGGTTGGCGGCTTGGACAGTGGAAGAGGAGGCCGTACTCCCGGGCTTGGAAGACGACGCCAGGTTGTGCTTGCGGATCAGGAAGCGCAGGTCGAAGGACAAGGTGTCCTCCGGACATACGACGATACAACGCCCACAATTGGTGCATTCTCCGGAACGGATCATGCCGTTTTCCGCGGCCTTCTTGAGGTTCAGCACATGGGGCTCCGGGCAGACCTTGGCGCACTCCCCGCAGTGCGTGCAAGTGG
>JALVEU010000347.1 GCA_027030565.1 Gammaproteobacteria bacterium
CCGCACCACCCAGTGGGTGCCGTTCCAGAAGGTTCAGCAGGATGTGCTGCTGCGCATCGCCGAGATCATCCGGGCCCATGGCGCGGAGATCGCCTTTCCCACCCGTACCGTACACTTGCACACGGAGCGATTCCCAGTGGAGGTTCCGGCATGAGGCACCCGGAGACGGTCCTGCGCGTCGAGGCCGAGCGCGTATTCCGCGAGGCCGAACTGCTCCACGACGAGCGGGCGGTGCAGGCAGCGCTCGACCGCATGTCGGAAGAGATCCGCATCGATCTCGCCGGACGCGATGTGCTGGCCCTGTGTGTGATGACCGGTGGCTTCGTGGTCGCCGCCGAGGTGCTCAAGCGCCTGGGCTGGCTGGTGCTGGTGGACTACGTGCACGCCACGCGCTACCGGGGCCGGACGCGGGGCGGTGCCACGCTGCACTGGCTGCGCGAGCCTTTGCGCTGCCTCAAGGACCGCTGCGTGCTGCTCCTGGACGACATCCTGGACGAGGGGCACACCCTGGCCGGGCTGGTGGAGTACTGCCGCGGCAAGGGGGCCGCAGAGGTGCGCTCGGCGGTCTTGGTGCAAAAGCGCTTGGAGGGCCGCGAGGCCGTGGCACAAGCCGACTATGTGGGCCTGGAGGTCCCGGACCGCTACGTCTTCGGCTGCGGCATGGATTACAAGGAACACCTGCGCAACCTGCCGGCCATCTACGCCGTGCGCGACTCGGGAGGCTGAACCGTGGCGCGCTCGGTGCTGGCAGTGATCGGCGGCACGGGTCTCACGCGCCTCTCAGGGCTCGAGATCGAGGAAGAGCAGGTGGTCGACACGCCCTACGGGCCGCCGTCCAGCCCCTTGTATCATGGACGCCTTGGGGATGTCCCCGTCAGCTTCCTCGCCCGGCACGGCCCTCAGCACACGATCCCTCCGCATCGGATCAACTACCGCGCCAACGTCTGGGCGCTGCGTGAGCACGCGGCCGAGACCGTGCTCGCCGTGGCCGCCGTGGGCGGCATCGCCCCCGATCCGCCGCCGGGCGGGCTTGTGCGTCCCCGACCAGCTCATCGACTACACCTGGGGCCGGGCGCAGACCTTCCACGACGATTTCACCGGCGGCATCGTGCACGTGGACTTCACGCGCCCCTACTGCGAACGCCTGCGCCAGGCGGTGCTCGCCGCAGCGCGCGCCGAGGGCATCCCCGCGCGCTCGGACGGCACCTACGCCGCCGTGCAGGGCCCGCGCCTGGAGACGGCCGCCGAGATCGACCGCTTCGAACGCGACGGCTGCCACATCATCGGCATGACCGGCATGCCCGAGGCGGGACTCGCCCGCGAGGCGGGCCTGTGCTACGCGACGCTGGCCGTCTGCGCCAACCCCGCCGCCGGCCGCGGCCCCGAGCGAATCACCCTGGAGCAGATCGACGCCACCCTGGCCGAGGGCATGGTGCGGGTGGGACGGGTGCTGAGACGGCTGGTGGGCACGTGGCGACGCACGCCTCCCTGAGGAGATTAGAGCGCGACGACCACGGGACGCACGGTGGCCCGTACACCGACGCAGGGGTTCAGCCGTGCGGCCAGATGCGCCAGAGGATGAGCAGGATGCCGGCGAACTGGCTGACCCAGAACAGGAAGCTCCAGCGCAGCCAGCTCGCGTGACGCTCGGCCAGCTCGACACGCACGCGCTCGATATCGACCTTGAGCTCGCTGCGCACCTGCTCGATGTCGACCTTGAGCTCGGCGCGCACCTGTTCGATCTCCTT
>JALVEU010000348.1 GCA_027030565.1 Gammaproteobacteria bacterium
TTGTGGGGCCGCTGAGGCCTTGTTTATGTTTGGAACCAGGGGTGATGCATGTCGGAGATGGGAGACTGCGGGATCCTTCGGCGCGCACATACCCTTGGATGAGGTCGTCCCGTGCACCACAGAGACCTGAAGGCGCCTGCCAGCTTCATGGACGTGAATCCGATCATCGGGCCTCTGAACGAGGCCCAGCGTGAGGCCGTGACGGCACCGGCCCACGAGCCGGCCCTGGTGCTCGCCGGAGCCGGCAGCGGCAAGACGCGGGTGCTCGTGCATCGCATCGCCTGGCTGTGCGCGGTGGAGGGGCTCTCGCCCTTCGGCATCCTGGCCGTGACCTTCACCAACAAGGCGGCCGCCGAGATGCGGGGCCGCACCGAGACCTTGCTCGGCTTGCCACCGGGGGGCATGTGGGTGGGCACCTTTCACGGCATCGCCCACCGGCTGCTGCGTATGCATCACGCCGAGGCGGAGCTGCCCGAGACCTTCCAGATCCTGGACAGTGACGACCAGCTGCGGCTGATCCGTCGCACCCTGCGGGCGCTGGCCCTGGACGAGAAGCAGTGGATTCCGCGCCAGGTGCAGTGGTTCATCAATGCCCGCAAGGACGAGGGGTTGCGCCCCGGGGCCATCGCCGACACCGGCGACTATGCCCGGCAGCAGCTCGTGCGAATCTATGCGGCCTACGAGGAGATCTGCCGGCAGTCCGGCCTGGTGGACTTCGCCGAGCTCCTGTTGCGTAGCGTGGAGTTGCTGCGCGACCATCCCGAGCTGCTCAGCCACTACCGGCGGCGTTTTCGCCACGTCCTGGTGGACGAGTTCCAGGACACCAACGCATTGCAATACCAGTGGCTGCAGCTGCTCTCGGGCGGTGAAGTGCCGGTGTTCGCGGTGGGCGACGACGACCAGTCCATCTATGGGTGGCGGGGTGCCCGGGTGGAGCACATCCAGGCCTTCCCTCGAGACTTTCCCCGCTGCCGGATCTACCGGCTGGAACAGAACTACCGCTCCACCGCCACCATCTTGAAGGCGGCCAACCACCTCATTCGATTCAACGCCGACCGCATGGGCAAGTCCCTGTGGACCGAGGGGGAGGAAGGGCCACCGATTCTGCTCTACGGGGCCTTCAACGAACGCGACGAGGCCCGGTTCGTCGTGGAACGCATCCAGCAACTGGTGGCCGACGAAGGCCTGCGGCGGGCGGACGTGGCGGTGCTGTATCGGTCCAACGCGCAGTCCCGCCTGTTCGAGGAACGGCTGATGGAGCAGGGCATTCCCTATCGCGTCTACGGGGGTTTGCGCTTCTTCGAGCGTCTGGAGATCAAAGACGCACTGGCCTATCTGCGCCTCAGCGTCAATCGGCACGACGATGCCTCCTTCGAACGCGTGGTCAACCAGCCCACCCGCGGGATCGGCGAACGCACCCTGCAAACGATCCGCGACACCGCCCGCGAACGGGGCGTGAGCCTGTGGACGGCAGCGGAGCTGCTCCGGGAGACCGGCGGGCTCCCCACCCGGGCGGGCAACGCGCTGCACCGGTTCATCGAACTGGTCGAGGCCATGGCCGAGGCCCGGGAGGGGCTGCCCCTGTTCGAGCAGGTGGCCCGCGTGATCGAACTCAGCGGACTGCAAGACCACTACCTGAAGGAAGGCGAGGCGGGGCGTACCCGCGTGGAGAACCTCGAGGAGCTCGTCAACGCCGCACGCGGCTTCGACTTCGATCCCCAGATCCACGGCGAGATGAGCGACGTGGACGCCTTTCTCGCGCACGCGGCCCTGGAGGCGGGCGAAGGGCAGGGGGGCCGCTGGGAGGACTGCGTGCAGCTGATGACCCTACATGCCGCCAAGGGACTGGAATTCCCGGTGGTGTTCATCACCGGCCTGGAGGAGGGTCTGTTTCCCAACGCCCGTTCTCTGGACGAGCCGGGACGCCTGGAAGAGGAGCGGCGCCTGTGCTACGTGGGCCTGACCCGTGCGCAGCGCCGCCTGATCCTCAGCTACGCGCAGAGTCGGCGGATCTACGGGCGGGACCACGTGACCGAGCCTTCGCGCTTCCTGGACGAGCTGCCATCGGAGCTGATCCAGGACTTGCGCCCGCCCGTACAGGTGCGGCCGCTGGGCCGGTCCACCGGCACGACAGCGCACAGTAACCGCCTCCGGGGCACCGAGAGCGCGTTCCGCATCGGCGAGCGTGTCCGCCATCAGGGATTCGGCGAGGGTGTGATCGTCGACTGTGAAGGGCAGGGTGCCAGTGCCCGAGTGCAGGTGCGTTTCGACGGGGTCGGCAGCAAATGGCTGGTCCTGGAATACGCCGGGCTGCAACGGGTGGGGTGAACAACGCCGGCTCGCTGTGGGAACGCGGAGGATACGAACACAATTCACCTCGAGGTCACGAAAGAGGGGGCCGAGAAGAAACGGCCGGGGCCATGAACCAGGCATGCGGGAGTGGTCGAAACCGTATTTTCGTGCATCCGATCGCTCGGCCGCCTGTCGAATGGCGTTTTCTTCGTGACTCGAACGATCACCAACCGGGGGCAGTGCAATGAAACGACGTGATTTCCTCAAGACCGCAGCAGTGGGATCGGTCACGGCCGGTGGGGTGCTGACCGGCTGTGCCAGGGAGCAGGGAGGCCAAGGCGGCGCACCGGCGGTGCAGACCCAGAAAACCCGTGTCTGGAAGATGGTCACCACCTGGCCCAAGAACTTTCCGGGACTGGGGACAGGGGCGGAATTCCTGGCCAAAGCCATCACCGAGATGTCGGGCGGACGGCTGCAGGTGAAGGTCTATGGTGCCGGTGAGCTGGTGCCGGCCTTCGAGATCTTCGATGCCGTCTCCAGAGGGGCCGCCCAGATGGGCCATGGCGCGGCTTACTACTGGAAGGGCAAGAATCCGGCCCTACAGTTCTTCTCCACCGTGCCGTTCGGCATGACCGCCGATGAAATGAACGGCTGGCTCTATCACGACGGCGGCATGGCGCTCTGGGAGGAGGCCTATGCCGAGTATGGACTGGTGCCCATGGCCGCCGGCAACACCGGGGTGCAGATGGCCGGCTGGTTCAATCGCGAAATCAACGCACTCTCGGACCTCCAGGGACTCAAGATGCGGATCCCCGGATTGGGCGGTGAGGTGCTTCGGCGGGCGGGCGGCACACCGGTCAACCTACCGGGCGGGGAGCTGTTCACGGCCCTACAGACCGGCACCATCGATGCCACGGAATGGGTGGGCCCGTACAACGACCTGGCCTTCGGCCTCTACAAGGCGGCCAAGTACTATTACTATCCCGGCTGGCACGAGCCGGGCACCACGCTGGAGTGTTTCGTCAACAAGGCGGCCTTCGACTCCCTGCCCACTGACCTGCAGCGCATCGTGCGCGTGGCGGCCCGTGCCGCCAACCTGGATATGCTCTCCGAGTACATGGCGCGCAACAACGATGCCCTGGATACCCTGGTCAACCAACATCACGTGGTGTTGCGTCGTCTGCCGAACGATGTGCTCGCCGAGTTGCGCAGGCTCTCTGCCGAAGTCGTGGCCGAGGAGGCGGGCAAGAGCGCTCAGGCGCGAAAGATCTACGATTCCTACCGTACGTTCCTCGCCAAGGTGGCGCGCTGGGATGACATCTCCGAGCGCACCTATCTCGACATTCGTAAAGGGTAGCCTTTTCGCGACAGACGGCCGGCTGCGGGTGTGAAACTGTGCAACGCCCGCTAGCAGGGCCCATTGTTCATCATTAGACTTGAAACCATCGCACGCTGGTTCTGTTCTCCGTCATGGAAGGGATTGATTCGGGCGCCGCACGGAAATTCGCCCCCAAGGGACCGGAAGGGATCGCGGGAGGGCACGGCATGGGGCCATCGACGGCCGATGCGGGGCAGACCGTATTCATCGTGGACGACCAGTCGACCGGGCGCCGCATCCTGGAGCGCATGGTGCAACGCATCGACCCCTCCCTGGTGATCCACTGCTTCTCCGACGCGTTGCAGGCCCTCTCGGCCGCGGCCGAACGTGCACCCGACCTGATTCTCACCGACTACAAGATGCCCGACTTGGACGGTGTGGCCTTCATTCGCCGTCTGCGGGCACTGCGCGACTGTTCCGACGTGCCGGTGATCGTGATCACCGTCGTCGAGGATCCAAGCGTCAAATACCGGGCGCTGGAAGCGGGCGCGACCGAGTTTCTGGTGCGCCCCGTGGATCAGTACGAGTGCCTGGTGCGTTGTCGCAATCTGCTGACCCTCCGGCGCCAGCAGCGCGTGATCCGCAACCACGCGGCCTGGCTGGAGGAACAGGTCCGGGCTGCCACCAGACAGGTGCTCGAGCGCGAGCGCGAAACACTGCTGCGTCTGGCCAAGGCCGGCGAATACCGTGACGAGGAGACGGGCAACCACGTGCTGCGTATGGCCCGCTACGCACGACTGATCGCGGAGGAGCTGCAGCTCGCACCGAAGCAGTGCGAAGAGATCGAATTCGCCGCGCCCATGCACGACATCGGCAAGATCGGGGTCCCGGATCACATCCTGCTCAAGCCGGGGAAGCTGGACCCGGAGGAATGGGAGGTCATGAAACAGCACACCACGATCGGGCATGAGATCCTGAAGGACAGTCCTTCGCGCTACCTGCAGCTCGGTGCCGAGATCGCGCTCTACCATCACGAACGCCTGGATGGAAAAGGTTACCCACACGGCTTGCAAGGAAACGAGATCCCTTTGTCCGCCCGGATCGTCGCGGTTGGCGATGTGTTCGACGCACTGACCAGCGTACGCCCATACAAAGCTCGATGGGGACCGGAACGCGCGTGGGAACACCTAGCCGAAGTAGCAGGTCGACACTTAGATCCCGATTGCGTCGCGGCATTCATGGCTCGAAAGGAGGATGTTTGTCGCATCATGCGGGAACTTGGCGATTCTGAAATTGCAATCAAGGGGAATTCCCGTTCGTGAAACTGCCGGGCTCTCATCAGCAACACCCTGGGGAATCCAGTCTCCCACGGAGGCTAATTCGATTTCGCAGCCGGAAAGACAGTGAACACCAGCAGCTCGCGCTCCGCATTCTGGTTGGACTCGTCCTGCTGACCTACTTCCATTCGGACTTCGTGGAGCAGCACCTCGCATCCCCAGCCTTTCAACAGCTCATCGCCACGCTTTATGCCTATCTCGCGGCTACCGGTGCAATCCTCTTGCACCTCACATTGCATCCTACTCATTCACCTGTTCGCATTGTCGTGAGCACGCTTGTGGCAATCATTGCTGCCACGTTTGGCTTAGCATTGGGAGGTGAGGTTACGGCTCCGCTGATCGCGGCTTATCTGTGGGTCTCGCTGGGAAGTGGGTTCAGATATGGGATCCCTTACCTGCTGTTGGGCGCTGGCGCGAGTGCGCTGGGCTTTATTGTCGTTTGGGCCATCAACCCTTACTGGAACGCTCATCCCGCGCTAAGCGCCAGTGTGCTACTGCTGCTGACGGTCCCCACGCTGCACGTGGGCCTGTTGCTACGAGACCTTCGGGAGGCGATCAGAGAAGCCCAAGCAGCGAACGTGGCCAAGAGCCGGTTCCTCGCCAACATGAGTCACGAGCTGCGCACACCCCTTAATGGGGTCATCGGCATGACGGGTTTGTTAGCGGACACCGAACTCAACGGCGACCAGCGTGAGATCGTGCGCACCATTCAGGTGTCGGCCCAGGCCCTCAAGGAGCAGATCGATGCGGTACTCGACATCTCGCGCATCGAGTCGGGGCGGTTCGAGCTGGAGCACAAGGCGTTCGACCTGCACGAACTCCTGCGCGAGGTGGAGCTGCTGTTCCGCCGCCAAGCCGAGCTCAAGGGTCTGCGTTTCACCCTGCACGTGGAACCGGAGCTGCCCTATCGCCTGGTAGGGGATCCTGCGCGCATCCGTCAGATCCTCCTCAACCTGATCGGGAACGCACTCAAGTTCACCGAACAGGGCTACGTGGACGTACGCGCCGAGCTACTCGGGGAGGAAAGGGGTTGCTGTCGGGTCCGGTTCGGAATTCAAGACACCGGCATCGGCATGAGCGCGGAAGCGCTGGAACGCATCTTCGAACCCTTCACTCAGGCCGACGACGGTATCAACCGGCGCTTCGGCGGTTCGGGACTGGGCACCACCATCGCCAAAGAGCTGGCCGAGCGCATGGGCGGGGGCATCGACGTACGCAGCGAACCCGGTCGGGGAACCTGCTTCCGGGTTGAACTCCCCTTGGCGACCGCTGCGCCTGAACCCTCGCTCGAAGCCGATCGGCAGCTGGCTCGGCAAAGCGTGTGCGTGCTGGCCGAGCCCCCCGACGCTGAAACCATCGAACGGCTGCTCGGGAAGTGGCAGGTGCCGGTGTTGCAGGCCAGCAGCGTGGCACATGCCTTGGAGCTGCTGGTGCAGGGCCATGGTTCAAGCACCTCCTGCCGCATCTTCCTGGTGGATGCCCGGATGTTGCACACGCCGCCGGAGGCCCTATGCCGCATGATCGAGAACCAAGCCGCGTTGCGGGACGTGGCCCTCATTCTCCTTGAAGACGTCCCCTTGCGCAGCGAGGAACGAGAAGCCCTGCTCAACGCCGGCTTCAACGCCATCCTGCATCGCCCGCTGGACGAGCGGCTGCTCTTCAATGCCATCCATGCGGTACAGGTGGTCCCGCAGGCGGCCGAGAACGTGGTCAGTCTGGCCGAGCGCTATCAGGAACGGGCGCGTTCCGGCCCCCTGCACATCCTGGTCGCCGAGGACAATCCCACCAATCAAAAAGTGATCGCCGGCATCCTGAAGCGGGGGGGACATCGTGTGACCCTGGTCTCCGATGGGGCCCAGGCGCTGGATGCGTTGGCCGATGATCCCGAGCGCTTCGATTTGGCGATCCTCGACTTGAACATGCCCAAGATCGGGGGGCTGGACGTGGTCAAGGCCCTGCGGTTCATCCATGCCGAGGATCCAGTCCCCTTCATCGTCCTCTCGGCCGATGCCACCGTGGAATCGCGGGAGGCCTGCCGGCGCGCCGGCGTGCAGCAGTATCTCACCAAACCCGTCGATGCGGGTGTCCTCCTGGAGACCGTTGCCCGCATGGGGGCCGGACAACGCCCGCGCCCGACACCGCAAGACGCCCGGCGGACGCCGGAGACCCGGGCGGGGATTAAGCCAGGCACGGGGCACGATCTCGACGTCGCCAAGCTCGATCAGCTGGCCAGCATCGGCGGCGACCCGAGTTTT
>JALVEU010000349.1 GCA_027030565.1 Gammaproteobacteria bacterium
CCGGGCCAGGAGGTTGCTGGGCCAGGCCACGAGCCCGCTCCGTGCCAGACACTGCAGGACCACGGTGGTCCCGCTGCGCGGCACACCCACGACGAACACCACGGGCCACCGGGGGGCTTGCACCCTGTCCAGCAGGGGCGCCTCCCCCAGGGCCAGGGCCGCATTGAGCTCTTCCAGCAGCGCTTCCAGGCGCTCGTTGCGCCGGTACCCGGCGGCGCGTCGGGCATACTCGTCCCGCGCCTCATCCGAAGCGGTCATGCCTGCACCCCGGCGCGGTAAAGGGGGAAGAAGTCCAGGTCCAGTGCCGGCCGCATGGCGCACAGCTCGCGGTATCGTGGCGGGTCGAGGATACGCCCCCCAAGAAACACCGGCCGTGCGTCGGTGGCCCAGCCCTGTTTGAAGCGCGTGAGCCCATCCTCCTTGGGGCGCACGCCCGCCCCGCCCCCCAGGTCCAGCACCTCCACGTCACGCGCACCCAGGAAACGGATCGCCTCGTGGGTCATGGCATAGGCGGCGCGGCGGCGATAACCCTCTTGGTCGGAGGCCCCCAGGTGGTAGTAGCCGACCCGGCCGGCCTGCAGCCAGAGCTGCATGCCCACCGTGCGCCCGCCGGCCCGGGCCCGCACGGCGAACATCCCCGGCAGCTGCAGCTGGCGGGCGAAGGCCGCCCTGGGGAAACGCGCCGGACCCCGGATCCCGTGACGCGCCACCAACAGTGCGTACAGCGCCGCCCACTCGTCCAGGAGCGCCAGACCCGCCGGCTGGATGTCGATCTCCACCTCGCGACCGGCGCGGCGCAGGTTGCGCCGGTGGTGGCGCGGCAGCCGGTCGGCGTCCAGACGTGCCGGATGCACGAGGTAGTGCGTCTTGTAGCGCACCAGCCGATGCGGGAACAGCCGCCGCAGCGCCGGCTCGCCCAGGGGACAGAAGGGATCGATGACGAGCACCAGGCTGACCAGCCGGCCCGCCAGCGCCTCCAGATCGGCCTCCAGCTGCTCCCAGCACGGGCAGGTGAACAGAGGATAGGGCCCTGCGGCGTCCGAACCGCCCCCGTCGGGCAAGGGGCGTTCCAGGATCCAGCCGCCCGAGTGTGGCAGCGCCCGGGGGCTGCCCATATGGGCCAGGGACCGGGCGTAGGCTGCCGAGGCATAGCCCGGGGTGTAGTGCTCAGGCCGCCGCGCCGGCAGGGTCATGCACCCCCTCCGCAGCGTAGCGCTCGATGGCCCGGACGACACGCTCCCAGCGGGCACGACGCCGGCGCTCGTCCGCGCCCAGATTCCGGTAGGACGGCTTGTCCACCGGCTCCAGGCACGCCAGACGGGCCTCGAGCGCCTCCAGGTCGTGGGTGGTCCCGTGCTCCGGGAGGTAACCGAACGCCTGCATCAGCGGCGCACACCGGCCCTCCACGTAGCGGCACTCGTCTTCGCTCAGCAGCTCCCGGTGGCGCCCCACCCGGCCGGTCTGCAGTGGTCTGTCCAGGTTGCGCCAGTTGTCCGCCCGCGCGGCCATTCGTCGGGTCTGTGCCTGGCGGTGGAAGGCCAGCATGCGGGGATGAAACTCGGCGCCGAGGAAGCGGCAGACCGCGCGCAGCTCGTGTTCCGGGCGGGCGATCAGGTCTTCGTAGCGCAGGCCGTGGATGCGCCCGGCCTCGCCCAGCCAGGCGCGCAGCTGCAGCGCCGCGGCCTGCTCCTCGCACCAGCGTCCCACGGCCCGCAACACACCGCCGCGGTGGG
>JALVEU010000350.1 GCA_027030565.1 Gammaproteobacteria bacterium
GGCTTTCTGCTGTACACCGTGCTGGGTCCGTTCGTGTCGGTGCGTTTGCGCCGGCGGGCGGTGCGGGCCGCTTCGGAGGCTGGAAAACCGCCGTCGGACGATTTATAGTGCCTCTATGTCGAGAGCGATTCTCATTGCGACCCCCTCCTTCCGGCGCCGTCCGCGCGCCGCCCTGCGGTACGGGTCCCTTTCGCTGCGACTGCCGCGCTAGCGGCAGCACTCCCACCTGGCGAGGTGAAACGCGATCTCCACCGATTCCATCCCATGGCCCGTGGGGGCCCGTGAACCGGACTGCGGGCGGAAGCGAAAGGATTGATCATGGCAGCGAAAGACAGACTCATCATCTTCGACACCACCTTGCGCGACGGGGAGCAGAGCCCCGGCGCTTCCATGACCCGTGACGAGAAGGTCCGCATCGCCAAGGCGCTGGAGCGTATGCGCGTGGACGTGATCGAGGCGGGTTTTCCCATCGCCAGCCCCGGCGACTTCGAGGCGGTGCAGGCCGTGGCCGAGGCCGTGCACGACTCCACGGTCTGCGGCCTGGCCCGTGCCGTGGACCGCGACATCGACCGTGCCGGCGAGGCGCTCAAGCCCGCCGAGCGGCGGCGGATCCACACCTTCATCGCCACCTCGCCCATCCACATGAAGCACAAGCTGCGCATGGAGCCCGATCAGGTTCTGGCGCAGGCGGTGCATGCGGTCAAGCGCGCCCGGCAATACACCGACGACGTGGAGTTCTCCCCCGAGGACGCCGGCCGTTCCGAAATCGACTTCCTCTGTCGCGTCATCGAGGCGGTGATCACCGCTGGCGCCACCACCATCAACATCCCGGACACGGTGGGCTACAACATCCCGCGCCAGTTCGGCGCGCTGATCGCCACGCTCATCGAGCGGGTACCCAACGCGGACCAAGCGGTGTTCTCGGTGCACTGCCACAACGACCTGGGCCTGGCCGTGGCCAACTCGCTGGAGGCGGTGCTCAACGGCGCGCGCCAGGTGGAGTGCACCATCAACGGCCTCGGTGAGCGTGCGGGCAACGCGGCGCTCGAGGAGATCGTCATGGCCGTGCGCACGCGCCAGGACGTGTTCCCCTGCGACACGGATCTGGACACCACCCAGATCGTCCCCACCTCGCGCCTGGTCTCCACCATCACGGGCTTTCCGGTCCAGCCCAACAAGGCCATCGTGGGGGCCAACGCCTTCGCTCACGAGTCCGGTATCCATCAGGACGGCGTGCTCAAGTCGCGCGAGACCTACGAGATCATGCGTGCCGAAGACGTGGGCTGGACCGCCAACCGCATCGTGCTGGGCAAGCACTCGGGCCGCAACGCCCTGCGTGCGCGCCTGCGCGAGCTGGGCATCGAGCTGCAGAGCGAGGAAGAGCTCAATGCCCTGTTCGCCCGCTTCAAGGCGCTGGCGGACAAGAAGCACGAGATCTACGACGAGGATCTGCAGGCCCTGGTCTCCGAGACCACGGTGGAGGACTACGAGGAGCATTACCGGCTCATCGCCCTGCACGTGTGCTCGGAGACCGGCGAGACCCCCCATGCCCGGGTCACCTTGTCGGTGGCCGGGGAGGAACAGACCGGGGAGGCCGACGGCAGCGGGCCCGTGGACGCCACCTTCAAGGCCATCGAGACCCTCGCCGACAGCGGCACCACGCTCAAGCTCTACTCGGTCAACGCCATCACCAGCGGCACCGACGCACAGGGCGAGGTGACCGTGCGTCTGGA
>JALVEU010000351.1 GCA_027030565.1 Gammaproteobacteria bacterium
GACAAACGCCCGCCCTGGATGCAAGGGCTGGACGCGGGTGGCGGGCCATTGGGACTGCAGGGGGTGCGCCTGTTCGAACAGGCCGCGGTGCGCCAGGTGGTGGACGCCCAACTCCAGGCCCTGCGCCTGCTGGCCGACGAGTACCGGATCGGCGTGGTCCTGCCCTTCGTGAGTTCCGGGGCCGAGTTCGCCGCCTGGCGGCGATACGTGGAACGGCGGCTCGGGGGCGGGGTGGCGGTGGTCGCCATGGCCGAACATCTGGCCGTGGTGCTGGATCTGCTGGCGCCGCCGGCAGGGCGGCAGCCGGTGTCGGTGGGGTGCAACGACCTCATGCAGACGTTCTTCGCCGCCGACCGGGACCGGCCGGAGTTGGCGCGATACCTGGATCCGTATGCGCCCGCCCTGTTCCGCTTCCTGGACGCCTTTCCCACCGGCCGGCGGGAAGACGTGCAGCTGTGCGGTCTGCTGAGTCAGCTCCATGGCGTGCTGCCCGTGCTGCTCGGTCTGGGGTTCCGCAGGTTCTCGGTAGACGCCGTCAGTATCCCGTGGCTGGCGCAGAGCGTGCGCGGGCTGCGGCTGACCGAGGCCGAGCGCCTGGCCGAGCGTGTGCTGACAGCCTCCGATACCCGCAGGGTGCGGGACCTCCTGGGCGTGCCCGCCTGGCTCGATCCACCGGGAGTGCCGGGGGTCAGGGCGATCCGTACTCTGCCTCCAGGTAGGTCCGGAACGCCGGGCTGACCCGGGCACGGAAGCCCTGCGCCGTGGCCACGATGAAATAGGCGGGGATGCCCTGCGCCTCGGCCAGCCGCATTCCCTGCTCGGGTCCCAGTACCAGCAGCCCAGTGGCCAAGGCGTCGGCGCGCATGCAGCTGGCGTCGAGCACGGTGACGGAGGCCAGCCGGTGGGTGACCGGTCGCCCCGTGGCGGGGTCGATGGTGTGGCTGTAACGTCGGCCGCCGGCCTCGAAATAGTTGCGGTAGCCACCGGAAGTGGCCGAGGCCAGGTCGCGCAGCGCGAAGATCGCATAGGGCACCCGGGCGTCGGGCTGGGGACGCTCGATGGCGATCTGCCAGGGCTCGCCCCGAGCATTGTGGCCGTGGCCGCTCAGCTCCCCACCCACTTCCACCAGGTAGTTGGTCACGTGCAAACCCGACAAGGCCTCCGCGGCTCGGTCCACGGCCAGTCCCTTGGCGATCCCGGAGAGGTCGATGCTGAGCTCCGGATGCCGTTTGCGCAGCGCGGGGGGATCCGCACGCAGCTCCAGCTTCTCGTAGCCCACCCGGGACTTCACGGCGTGCAAGGCGGCCTCTCCAGGGACATGCCGCTCCCCGCCGGGGCCAAATCCCCACAGGTCCACCAGCGGGCCGACGGTCACGTCGAACGCCCCCTGCGTGAGCTGGCTCACCTCCTGGGCAGCGGCGAGGACTTGGTAGAGCTCGGCCGAGATCGGGATCCAGTCGGTGTGCCGCTGCCCATTGATGCGCGAGAGCTCCGAATCGGTCCGGAAGGTGGACATCCGTGCCTCCACGGCGTCCAGGGCTTGTTGAACCGTCCAACGCAGTGTCGAGGACCCGAGCCCCTCCGGGGGTGCCACCACCTGGACGGACCAGGTGGTGCCCATGGCGATGCCCGAGGCGGTGAGGACCGGGGGCGGCCCACCGCAGGCCGCCAGGAGGGTCAAGGCCAATGCCACGGCGGGCAGGCGCAGGGGACAGCAG
>JALVEU010000352.1 GCA_027030565.1 Gammaproteobacteria bacterium
CAGCAGCAGGCCATGGCCGAGGCGGTGGAGGCCACGCTCCGGGACCGCGGCACGCTGGTGGTGGAGGCCGGCACCGGCGTGGGCAAGACCCTGGCCTACCTGGTTCCGGCTCTGGCCAGCGGCCGAAAGGTATTGGTCTCGACCGGTACGCGGCACCTGCAGGACCAGCTCTATTACAAGGATCTCCCGCTGGTCCGCGAGGCGCTGCGCTGGGGCGGGCGGGTGGCCCTACTCAAGGGACGCGCCAACTATCTCTGCCTGCATCGGCTGGAGTTGGCGCGTATGGCCGAGGGCATCGACGGGGCCCTGGTGGAGGCGCTGCGCAGCTGGGGCCGGCACACGCGCACCGGGGACATCGCCGAGTTCGATGCGATTCCGGAGCAGGATCCCATCTGGCCCCAGGTGACCTCCACGTCGGACAACTGCCTGGGGCAGGACTGCGAGCATTATGAGCGTTGCTGGGTGGTGCGCGCCCGGCGGGCCGCCCAGGAGGCCGACCTCGTGGTCGTGAATCACCATCTGTTCCTGGCCGACCTGGCCTTGCGGGAGGACGGATTCGAAGATTTTCTGCCCGCCTTCGACGCCTTCATCCTCGACGAGGCCCATCAGCTTCCCGCCGTGGCTCCGACGTTCTTCGGCATGCGGCTCTCCAGCCGGCAGCTTCAGGACCTGGTCCGCGACATCAAGACAGAGCAGCTCCAGGGGGCCCCCGACGCACCTGCACTGCGCGGGCTGGCCGATGCCCTCAAGCACGCCGTGCTCGACCTGCGTGAGGCCCTGGGCGTGGTGCCGCGCCGCGGGGAATGGGCCTCGGGGCCCGGCGGCAACCCCGGACTGCTCGAATGCCTGCAGGCACGGCTGAAGGAGCTGGAGGCCGCATTGCGCGCCCAGCGGGGGCGCAGCCGCGGGCTGGATGCCTGCGCTGAGCGCGTGGCCGGGGCGGGGACGATGCTCGCCGGGCTCGCCCGCGAGGAAGACCAGGCCGTGCGCTGGTTCGAGACCAGCCGGCGCGGCTTCGTGCTGTACCGGACGCCGGTGGAGGTGGCAGGGACCTTCCAGAGCCACCGGCAGCGCTTTCGGGCCGGCTGGGTGTTCACCTCGGCCACGCTCTCCGTGGCCGGGCGGTTCGATCGCTTTCTGAGCGAGCTGGGCCTGGAGGAGGCCGCTTGCCTGCAACTGGACAGCCCATACGACTACCGCCATCATGCGCTGCTGTATCTGCCTACCGGCCTGCCCGATCCGGGCAGCATGGACCATACCGAAGCGGTCGTCGAGGCGGCGCGTCCGGTCGTCGAGGCCTGGGGCGGGCGCAGCTTTTTCCTGTTCACGAGTTTCCGGGCGTTGGAGCGCGCCGCTGCACTGCTGGAGGGGACGTTGCCGTTTCCACTGCTGGTCCAGGGGCAGGCTCCGCGCCGCGAGCTCTTGGAGCGGTTCCGGGAGGCGGGCGATGCGGTCCTGCTCGGCACGGCGAGTTTCTGGGAGGGCGTGGACGTGCCCGGGCAGGCGCTCTCGTGCGTGGTCATCGACAAGCTGCCGTTCGAGCCCCCGGGTGATCCGGTCACCCGCGCGCGGATCGAGGCCGTGCGGCGCCGCGGGGGCAATCCTTTCACCGAGCTGCAGGTGCCGCAAGCAGTGATCCAGCTCAAACAAGGGGTAGGACGTCTGATCCGGGGCGAGACCGACCGCGGCCTGCTGGTGCTCTGTGATCCACGCCTCACGCAGCGACCCTACGGACGCGTGTTCCTGGACAGCCTGCCCCCCATGCCACTGACCCGTTCCCTGTCCGAGGCGCTGGCCTTCGTGGCAGCAGCGCGAAGGGAACCGGGGTGAAGCTCCGGTCACGCCCGGCGGCAGGCCTGGCGGTGGGGCGTTTCGACACGGCGCTCGAACGCGCAGGCTGAACGGCGAGCTCGGGCGGCTGCGGTCGCCGGCCCGCCTGGTATCATGATTCCGGGCCGTTGGTGGTCCGCGTCGTCCAGACGAAGTCTTTGGTTTCCATGGGAACGAGGTCGTTTATGCAAGAGGCTGTGGTGACACCCGACGCGGGCGTTTCCGAGCAGGTCGATTTGGACGCACCCCAGTGGTACCTCAACCGGGAGCTCACCTGGCTGGAGTTCAATCGGCGCGTACTCCACGAAGGGCAGGACGAGCGCACACCGCTGCTGGAGCGCGTCAAGTTCCTCGCCATCGTCAGCGCCAACCTCGACGAGTTCTTCATGAAGCGCATCGGCGGTCTGAAGCAGCAAGTGGGCGCCGGTGTCACGGAGCTCTCGGTGGACGGACGCACCCCACGCCAGCAGATCGAGGAGTGCCTGGAAGTGGTGCGCAGGCTGAACGCCGATCAATACGCCCTGTACCGTGAGCTGGTGGAGCGGTTGGCCGAGGTGGACATCCGCCTGGTCGAGTATCGCGATCTGAACATCGAGCAGCAGGCCCGCCTGCGCTCCTACTTCATGGAGACCATCTATCCGCTGATCACCCCGCTGTCCATCGACGCAGCCCGGCCCTTTCCCTTCATCTCCAATCTGTCGCTGAACTTGTTGGTCGAAGTGCGCGAACCGGGGACCGAGAACGCCAAGTTGGTCCGGATCAAGGTGCCGGTGGGCGGCGACCGGCCCCGTTTCGTGCGCGTGGGTGAGCGCGACTTGTTCGTGCCGCTGGAGCAGGTGATCGCCAACAATCTCGATCTGCTCTTCCCCGGCGCCAGCGTGGAGACCTGCGCCCTGTTCCGGGTCACGCGCAACGCCATCGTCGAGCATTCCGAGGAGCAGGCCAACGATCTGCTGGAGATGATCGAGGCAGAACTGCGGGACCGCAAATTCGCGCCCATCGTGCGCCTGGAGGTGAGCCCCGAGATGCCTCCGGTGCAGCGTGGAATGCTGGCTGCAGAGTTGGGGCTGGACGAAAACGAGGAGGTGATCGAAGTGCCGGGGCTCATGGCCAAGCGCGATCTGTTCGAGATTGCGAGCCTGCCCCGCCCAGAGCTGCACGATCCGCCGCATCACCCCCTGGATCACCCGGACCTGGTGGATGCACCGAATATCTTTCACGCCATCCGCTCCGAGGGCCCTTTCCTGCTCGCGCACCCCTATCTCTCGTTCGTCACTACGGTGGAGCGTTTCCTGCGCGAGGCGAGCCGCGACCCCAAGGTGCTGGCCATCAAGATGACGCTGTACCGCACCGCCTCGCGCTCCAAGATCATCGACTATCTGGTGGATGCGGCGCAGAACGGTAAGCAGGTGGCCGTCCTGGTCGAGCTCAAGGCCCGCTTCGACGAGCGGGCCAATATCCGCTGGGCCAACTACCTGGAAGAGGCGGGGATCCACGTCTCTTACGGAGTGGTGGGCCTGAAGACGCACAGCAAGACCATCTACGTGCTGCGACGCGACTATGACGGTCTGCGCCGTTATGCCCACATCGGCACGGGCAACTACCACGCGGGCACGGCGCGGCTGTACTGCGACCTGGGGATCCTGACGGCCGATCCGGCCATCGGTGCCGATCTCACCGAACTGTTCAATTTTCTCACCACGGGACTGGTGCCCGGGCGGCACTACCGCAAGCTGCTGCCGGCGCCCACGGTGCTCAAGGGGGCGCTGCTGGAAAAGATCGACCGCGAGATCACCCACCAGGAGGCCGGACGCGGCGGCCTCATCCAGCTCAAGATGAACGCCCTGGAGGACAAGGACATCACCAAGGCCCTGTACCGGGCGTCCATGGCCGGGGTGCAGGTGGACCTCATCGTGCGCGATACCTGCCGTCTGCGACCCGGCGTCCGCGGGGTCTCGGAAAACGTGCGTGTGATCAGCATCGTGGGCCGGTTCCTCGAGCACGCCCGCATCTTCTACTTCCGGAATGCGGGCGAGGAGGAGTATTTCATCGGCTCGGCAGACTGCATGCGCCGCAACCTGGAGCGGCGTGTCGAAGTGGTGGCCCCGGTGGAGACCCCGGCGCTACGCAAGGAGCTGCGCATGTATCTCGATGTGCAGCTCAACGATCGGCGCAGCGCTTGGGAGATGCAGTCCGACGGCAGTTACGTGCAGCGCCGCCCCGGGGAGGGCGATGATCCGCGCGGCAGCCAGGAGATCCTCATCGATCTGACCGCGGCCCGCGTCCAGGAACGGCGAAGGGCCCGGCGCAAGAAGGCCCTGGCCGCCCCGCGCGAGTTCTGAGGTTTGCCTTCCGGGCCGGGTGAATATCCCCTTGAGGCCCCGGGAAAAGTTCACACTGCTCTGCACCGGTCTCGCCTAGACTGGCTCGCAACGGGGCGACACGGGCAACGGAAGCCTTTCCTGCGCGCGAGGCCTCTTATCCGGCGGGGGTGAGCGACAGATGCGGATGCCACGACTGGGGGGCCGCAACCGGAATCCATCTCTGGGGACGGTTGGCGACCCACGTATCCTGGAGTTCCAGTATCAGCACCTGCATGCGCACGGGCTGATCTATCCGCTGAACTCGTTGATCGTGGCCGGGCTCTATGCCTTCATCGTGCGCCGGGACGTGCCCGTCCCCGGTCTCGGCGCCTGGCTGTGTGCAATGGTGCTCCTCACGGCGGTGCGCTGGTCGTTGCTCCTGTGGCGGCCGAGCCGGGTCGATGGGGTGCGCCGCTGGATCCGCCTGTCCGTGGGGTTCTCCGTGGGTTCCGGACTGCTCTGGGGCCTGGCCATCTGGATCGTGCCGCGAACAGACCTGCAATGGCAGGTGTTGGCCGCGGCCAGCGCGGCCCTCATGGCCATGGGGGCGTTACCCAGCCTCGGCATGGTGCATCGCGCCCATGTAGCGCTTGCAGTCGGTGCCGTGGTCCCCCCCATCTGGTACTTCGTCTCTCCAGGGACCACCGAGGGGCTGCTCCTGGGACTGCTGCTGGCCGGGTACCTTCTGAACATGGTGTATGCAGGGCGCTTGGTGAGCAGCACGTTGCTGCTTAATTTGCACAAGCGCCTCGCGGACCAGCAGCTCGCCCATGAGGACGCCCTCACCGGACTGCCCAATCGCCGCCAGTTCGACATCGCACTGGATCAGGCGTGGCACCAGGCCCTGCGTACGGAGACACCGCTCTCGCTGCTCATGATGGATCTGGACGCCTTCAAGGACTACAACGACCGCTACGGTCATCTGCAAGGGGACGAGTGCCTGCGCCAGGTGGCCCGGGTGTTGCGCGCCACCATGCGCCGCGAGACCGATCTGGTGGCCCGCTGGGGTGGGGAGGAGTTCGTCTGCCTGCTGCCCGCCACCGATGCGCGCGGTGGCCGGAGCCGGGCCGAGGAGATCCGTAAGGCCATCGAAGATGAGGGGATTCTGCACGCCGGAGGGCCGGCCGGTGGGGTCCTGACCATCAGCATCGGTGGTGCCACACTCGTCCCGCGCCCGGGACAGACCCGCTTTCTGCTCATCGAGGCCGCCGATCAGGCCCTCTACGAGGCCAAACGGGAGGGGCGCAACCGGGTGGCGTGGATGGACCTCACGCCGGGTGGGGCGCATGTCCCGACCCTCGTGCGCGCAGGCTGCGAGTGATCGCCTGTCCGGCCCCGGGCGGGCGGTACAGCGCTGCCCCAAGGCCGAGGGCGCGCTATGCTTCGGGCTCCGCAGCCTTCACGGGTGTTCGCAATGGTGTCGCTGCCCTCACGCCGGGTCTTGTCTTGGGCGCTGTACGATTGGGGAAACTCAGCCTTTGCGACCGTGGTGATGGCGGGATTCTTCCCGATCTTTTTCCGCGATTTCTGGAGCAGCGGGGAGGCGAGTCCCGCCATCACCCTGCGCTTGGGGCTGGCCAACGGCCTGGCCAGTCTGAGCATCGTCTTGCTGGCGCCCGTGCTGGGCTCCATCGCCGACGTGGCCGGCGTGCGCAAACGGTTCCTGGCGGCGTTCGCGTTTCTGGGTATCGCCGCCACGGCGTTGCTGCCCCTGGTTCGGGAGGGGATGTGGGCGCCGGCGGCGGTACTGTACTTTCTCGCCACGGTGGGTTTCATGGGCGCCAATGTCTTCTATGATGCATTGCTGCTCCCGGTGGCCGGGCGTGCAAGGCTGGACCGCGTTTCTGCATTGGGCTATGCGCTCGGTTATCTCGGTGGCGGTCTGTTGTTTGCCCTGTGTGTGATCGTCACGTTGTATCCGCAGGGGTTCGGCCTGCCCGACGCCAGTGCCGCGGTACGACTCTCCTTCTGGATGGTGGCCGGTTGGTGGCTCGTTTTCTCGGTGCCGCTGCTGCTCTGGGTGACGGAGCCGCCCGTAGCGCAGCGGCCCCAAGGCTGGGGCCGGGCGGTCCTGGCCGGGTTCGGCCAATTGGCGCGCACCTTCCACGAGGTGCGGCGCTTGCGCCACGTGGGGTTGTTCCTGCTGGCCTATTGGCTCTATATCGACGGCGTGGACACCATCGTGCGCATGGCGGTGGACTACGGCCGGGCCCTGGGTTTCGACGCCCAGGGCCTCATCGTGGCATTGCTGGTCACGCAGTTCGTGGGCTTCCCGGCGGCCCTGGCCTTCGGCCACCTGGGGGAGCACGCAGGGGCGCGGACCGGGATCTTCGTGGCGCTGGCCGCCTACTGCCTGATCACGGCCTGGGCCGTGCGGCTCGACTCGGTCTGGGAGTTCTATGCGCTGGCGGTGGCGGTGGGGCTGGTCCAGGGCGGGATCCAGGCACTCAGCCGTTCGTACTACGCCCGTATGATCCCCCCGGACCGCACGGCGGAGTTCTTCGGTTTCTACAACATGCTCGGCAAGTTTGCAGCCGTCGCGGGCCCTGTGGTGGTGGGCCTGGTGGGTGCATGGTCGGGCAGTGCACGCGTTGGGATCGCCTCGGTGGGCGTGTTTTTCGTACTCGGGGGGCTCCTCTTGTGGCGGCTGCCGGATCCAGAGGCACAGCGATGATCCGTTCACCTGCGGCCCGGCCGGGTGAATCCGGCCACGGGGCCGTGCGCCGGACTCGGTTACAATGGGATCGAATCGGGGTTTCGCAGCCGGTGGGACGGATGAAAGGAGAAGAACCAAGCTTTCTGGATACCCTTAAGAGTGTGCTTGCCGCGTTTTTCGGCGTGCAGAGCAACGAACGGCGCGAACGGGATTTCACCCATGGCAAGCCCGTGCACTTCA
>JALVEU010000353.1 GCA_027030565.1 Gammaproteobacteria bacterium
CAGGAGCGTCTCCTGGTCGAAGCCGTCGGCGGGCCGCACCGTGACCAGCTGGGGTCGTCCCTCGGTCAACGTCCCGGTCTTGTCCACCACCAGGGTGTCGACCTTCTCCATGGTCTCCAGGGCCTCGGCGTTCTTGATGAGCACGCCGGCCAACGCGCCGCGCCCTGTGCCCACCATGATGGAGATGGGCGTGGCCAGACCCAGGGCGCAGGGACAGGCGATGAGCAGTACGGCCGCCGCGTTGACGATGGCGTGCGCCAGGCGCGGCTCGGGACCCCATAGCCCCCAGACGATGGCGGTGAGTACCGCAATGATTACCACCGCGGGCACGAAGTAGCTGGAGACCCGATCGGCCAGGCGCTGGATGGGCGCGCGCGAGCGCTGGGCCTCGGCCACCATCTGCACGATCTGCGAGAGCAGGGTGTCGGCGCCGACCTTTTCCGCGCGAATGAGCAATGTGCCGGTGCCGTTGACGGTGGCGCCGATTACCCGGTCGCCGGGGCCCTTCTCCACGGGGATGGGCTCGCCGGTGACCATGGACTCGTCCACGCTGCTTGCCCCCTCCAGCACCACGCCGTCCACGGGGATCTTGTCGCCCGGGCGCACGCGCAGGCGGTCGCCCACCTGCACCTGCTCCAGCGGGATGTCCTCCTCGCGTCCGTCGGGGCGTACGATGCGCGCCGTGTTGGGGGCGAGCTGCAGCAGCATCTTGATGGCGGCATTGGTGCGAGAGCGGGCGTGCAGCTCCAGCACCTGGCCCAGCAGCACCAGGGCCGTGATGACCGCGGCGGCCTCGAAGTAGACCGGCACGGTGCCATCGGGCTGACGCATGATGGGCGGAAAGATGCCCGGGAAGAGCAACGCCACGGTGCTGTAGAGCCAGGCCACGCCCACACCCAGCCCGATGAGGGTGAACATGTTGAGATTCCAGCTCACCACCGACTGCCAGCCCCGCACGAAGAAGGGCCAGCCGCCCCACAGCACCACGGGCGTGGCCAGCACGAATTCGATCCACTGGATCGCGTGCATGGACAGGCCCTCGGGCAGCCACTGAGGTGCCAGGTCGGCCACCATGGCGAGCAGGAACGTGGGGATCGAAAGGAACGCGCTCACCCAGAAGCGCCGGCTCATGTCGCGCAGCTCGGGATTCTCTTCCTCCTCCAGGGCCGTAATGGTGCGCGGCTCCAGGGCCATGCCGCACTTGGGGCAGGTGCCGGGGTGGTCCTGCACCACCTCCGGGTGCATGGGACAGACATACTCCACTTTGGCCTTGGCCTGAATGCCGGCGGTCACCGGCTCCAGGGCCATGCCGCACTTGGGGCAGGTCCCGGGGTGGTCCTGGCGGATCTCCGGGTGCATGGGGCAGGTGTAGACGATGCCGGTGTCGATCTCACACACACCGGTTTCGCAGGCAGCACCAGTGGGGCCTTTCTCGGATTCTGCGTGTGCGGCGTGATCGTGTCCCGGATGTCCATGGGGCGCGTGCGCATGCATGGTCTCGTGCTGCGCTTCGTCATGGCCATGCGCCGAGTGGGCAGCTTCGCTCCCGGGTGCGAGGTAACGCTCCGGATCGGCCTTAAACTTGCTCAGGCAGTGCTCGCTGCAGAACCAGTAAAGGCGCCCCTGGTAGTCGAAGCGCAGGGCGGAGCTTTCCTCGACGCTCATACCGCAGACGGGATCCTTGGTCATTGGGGTGCTCCTTTCT
>JALVEU010000354.1 GCA_027030565.1 Gammaproteobacteria bacterium
CTTCAAAAGTTGTTGCAGGCCGCCCGCGCTCACCCCCTGTACCGCAACTGGCCCCTGAAACAGGTCCGGCAGACAGGGGATTCGGCCTGGCGGCGCTTGCCCACGCTGGGACGCGGTGCATTGCGCGACCACCCTTTGCCACCAGCCGATGCTGGTGAGTTGGTCTATCTATCGACAGGAACGGTGGGGCATCCCAAATTGGTCTCCCTGGGGGACGCCGACCTGGATCGCGTTGGGGAACTGTGCGCCCGCTTTGGGGCCCTGGAAGGCATCGGTCCGCACTCGCGCGTGATGGTCCTGCTGCCCATGGCCCTGTGGCCCGTGGGACGGATCACCATAGAGGGTCACCGCCGTCTGGGCGCCACCGTCTATCCCGTGGATCTGCATGGCGGCATCGATGCCTGGCAGAGATTGTCCCGGGAACTGCGGCCCACGGTGATCTCCAGCACCCCCAGCGTGCTTGCGGCCTGGGTGCCACACTACGATGGCCCGCCCCTGGAGTTGGTGGAAACCACCGGCGAGCCCTTGTTGACCCGGGAACGCCATCTCATCGAAGGACGCTTCGGTGGCTGGGTGCACGACGCCTATGGCCTTACCGAGTGCGTGGTGGGCGTTGAATGCGCTATTCGCGATGGCTTCCACTACTGGCCCGACGCCACTCATGTGGAGATTCTGGAGCCCGACAGCAACACCCCGGTGCCGGCGGGAGAGGAGGGCGAGATCGTCCTCACCAGTTTCCAGAATGAGCGTCTGCCCATCCTGCGTTATCGCAGCGGAGACCGGGGGCGCTTGATGCAACAACCCTGCGCCTGTGGCCACCCCACTCCCAGAGTGCAGCTTTTTGGGCGGTTGCGCCCGGCCTTCGAGCTGCCTCGCGGGGTGTTGCTGGAACCAGAGATACTCGCCGAGGCCCTGGGCATGACCGGCAGGGTGCAGCTGCGTTACAAAAACGGGGCCGAGAGTCCGGCGGCCGCCTTCCTAGAGCAGAAATGTTCTCCCATGCTGGAAGTAAGGTATCATGGCCACATATCACCCACCAAGGCCCGTCGCAGGCTATTGGAGGCCATTCCTGAATTGGCTGAGTTGGTGCATGAGGGGGAGTTCCAATTGGAGGTAGCGAGCACAGCGATGACGGATCGCTGACCTGGAAAAAAGACTATGGGCAATGGTGTCAGCAATAATGAAGATTTCTATTTGCGTTTTGGAGGTGTGAAACCTCAAGAGAGCGGCGTTCCGCTGTTGCCGCCCTACTATGCCTATCTGCTGAAACTCTCTTCCCGTGTTGGCTTGGTGGATATCTATCCGTGGTTGGCTGAGTTGATCTTTTACTCTGATGTGGTTTCCCGGGAAAATCCACCGAACGATGAATCCGGCTACCCACCGAATCTCATCACTTTCTTCATTGACGACCATAAGGACAACATCGCCAATGCCATGTTGCCGGATGAGCATGGTACGACCGCCAATGCCATGTCGGCGGATGAGGATGATACGGGGGAATGGTCCGATGACTTCGCGCGCTACTGTCACGCGGCTTGGACCAAGGAGAAGAAACTCGATTCAGAGCAACGCCCCCGGATCTTCGTGGTGGACACTTATGGCGAATTCCACGAACCCAAGCATCTGAACGACCGTCTGGATCACGGAATCGGCTGGGCCGATGCGTACTCGATCAAATCCGGGGGCAGCGATGGGCA
>JALVEU010000355.1 GCA_027030565.1 Gammaproteobacteria bacterium
ACGTGGTGCTCGTCGAGGCCGAGTTGCGCGGTGTGGTTCAGGGCCAGGCCCGTGGCAGCGAGAATCAGCACCACGAAGGCGATGCTCAGGCCCAGATAGCGGTGCCAGAGGTAGAGCGAACGCAGCTGCCTGCGGGGCAGGGCCTCACGTCGCGTCACGATGGACCACCTGGTCCAGATAGAGCGCCAGGCGCACGAGCTTGCGGACTGCGCGCACGGAGAGCGTGGCGCCGGCGATGTTGTCGATATGGCGATCGAGCCTGTACTCCGGACCTGTGCCAGCCCCCCGGAACTGCTCGGTGAAGAAGGGATGGCGCACCTCGTCGCCGCGGCTTTCGCGAAACACCAGTATACGTACACGCTCGATGTGGCCCTGGTCCACGACGATGCCCACTGTGATCGGGCGTTCCTTGCCCACTTCGTCCAGGATCCAGGCAGTGCGCGTGTCCTGCATCCAGTAGCGGATGCGCAGGCCCGGGAAACGGTGACCGAGGATGGACTGCACGGTCTGCTTCACCTCCCCACGCAGGTACAGCACGCGCGGCTGCGGGGGGTGGAACGCGAAGCTCTCCGCCACGAATTGGGCCGGTTCCAAATAGGTCCCCCGCCCGAACAGGGCGGGGGAGAACCCCAGCAGGCCGGCCAAGAGCAGGGCCGTCAGCTTAGAACGCATACCCCACTCCCAGATCAAAGCCGATGAAATCGCGTCCTTCGTCCTGGCCGTTGTGGTGGTTTCGACCGCGCACGTCCGCCTTGACGACGACGCTCGGGTGCGGCCAGTAGTTCAGCCCGGTCTCCCACTGGCCGAACTCGTCCCGGCTGCGCGCGGCGTCCATGATGTCTTCGTATCGGAAGTACACGCCGATCTTGTCGCCCCAGAACTTGACGCTCGGCTCGACATACCAGCCCTGCTGTACGTCCGCATCCGCCGCCTCCACGGCCCTGCCCGAGAAGTCCCAGCGGCCATACAGGGCGCGCAGGCCGAACCGCTTGTATTCGTAGATGGCGTGCGCCGAGACCAGCCAGCCGTCGTCGAGTCCGTCCACCTCGCCCTGGCCGGGATCGGACTGGTACTGGAACGAGGCGGCGAGCTCCAGGCCGGGGAACCCCGTGTAACGAAGTCGGGTGGTGCCGGCCAGATTCTTCGCCACGGCCTCGATGGATTTCTGGCGGGCGCTGCGCACCCGCAAACTCTCGTCCATCTTCAGACCTTCGTGCACGCCGAGGTCCCAGGCAAACCCCTCACCGAACCGCAGCTGATAGTTGGCGCCTGCGGCCCACCAGGTGGTGGGGATGATGATGCTCTCCACGTCGTTGCGCTCGACGCCGTAGAAGGTGGTGGGCTCGTGGGTGGGATTGAGGATGCCCACGGGGGGCAGATATACCCCGCCAAGGACATCCTGGTGGTCGGTGATGTCGTACTGGATGTAGGCTTGTTCGACTTCGACCTCCTCACCGGCATGTTCGAACTCGATCTCGCTCACGAAGCGCAGCCGGTCGGTGAAGTCCCAGCCCAGGCCGAGTATCAGCCGGTGCAGATCGATCTCCTTCTTGTCGAAGGCGCCGTCGTCGGCGTCCAGGTTGTTGTAGTGCAGCTCGCCGTAGCTGGACAGGTGGAGGCGGTCCCACAGCCCCCGGGAAGCGCCTCTGGACTCCACCTCCTCGGTCAGTGCCTCCACTTGCTCCTCCAACGCCTCCATCCGTTGCGGCGTGCCTTCCGGGGCAGAGGTCTGTTGCGCCTCCAGGGCCTGGGTGAGCGCCTGCACCTGGGCCTCGAGCTGGCGGATACGCGCTTCCAAAGCGGGGTCAGCCGCATGCACCGAAGTGCCCGGCAACGCGAGCAGGGACAGGCCGGCCAGCAGGGCACGTGGGGTCGTAGCATTTTTCATGCGAGCTCCGTGTCAGTAAAAATAAAGCTAACGAGAATGCGAATGAGAACGATTTCAATATACAGACAAAGAAACCTGCTCTCGTAAAGTTGGAGAACCCGCTCAAGACCAGGGGCGGACGATGACGAGAGCCACGATACCGATCAGGAAGAGTACCGGGATCTCATTGAACCAGCGGTACCAGGTGTGGCTTCGCCGGTTCTGGTCGGCGCGGAAGTCGTACATGAGCTTTCCGCACCAGATGTGATACACGATCAGCAACGCGACCAGCGTGAGTTTCGCGTGCATCCAGAGCGCGGCATTGTAGTAGTCCAGGTTGGCCGAGAGCAGCCACATCCCGAGCACGATGGTGACCACGGCGGCCGGAGTCATGATGCCCCAGAACAGCTTGCGCTCCATGACCTTGAACCGTTCGATCCCCACGTCGTCGGTGGCCATGGCGTGGTAGACGAACAGCCGCGGCAGGTAGAACAGACCGGCGAACCAGCTGGTCATGAACACGATGTGAAAAGTCTTGACCCAAAGCATGCTGCGCAGCCCCTCGTTACATCTGTGACTGCAGATAGTTTTGCAACCCGACCCGGTCGATGCGTTCGAGCTGGGTCTCCAGCCAGTCGATGTGCGCCTCCTCGGACTCGAGGATGTCCTCGAAGAGCTCCCGGGAGACATAGTCCCCGACCGATTCGCAGTGGGCGATGGCCTCGCGGAGCAGCGGGACCGCTTCCCGCTCGAGATCCAGGTCACAACGCAGCATCTCCAGGGGTTCCTCCCCGATGCGCAGCTTGCCGAGCTGCTGGAGGTTGGGTAGTCCTTCAAGGAACAGGATCCGCCCGATGAGCCGGTCGGCATGCTTCATCTCGTCGATGGATTCTTCGTATTCGTGCTTGCCGAGCCGCTCCAGGCCCCAGTTGTCGTACATGCGCGCATGCAGAAAGTACTGGTTGATGGCCGTGAGCTCGTTGGTGAGCGCGCGATTGAGAAAATCGATGACTTCTGGATTGCCCTTCACGGTTGTGGTCCTGGGTGGAGCGGACTTCGCTGCGAGCCTACTGGCTGTTCTGTGGGCTTGCAAGCCCGGCCATGACGCTGGTCAGGGCATGGCTTCCGCCGGCTCGAAGCGCACCGGCACCTCGGCTTTGCGGGTCTGCAGGAGCGCCTTGGCCTCGCATGCACACTTACCGCAGCGGCCCGCCACCCCCAGCGTCCGGCGTAGGTCCCGCAACCTGGTGGCCCCAGCGTCCACGGCCGCCTTGATCTGCCCATCGGTCACCGCGTTGCAGATACAGACATACATAATGGACCCTCTCCGTGTCACGGCATCGAGTGTTCACTACAATGGCACGGTAATGCAAACGCGAATGAGATGCAACTACGATCTTCCCGCTGGCCTGCCGGTGCATGGTATCTTTGCCGGGGGACTGAACTGGCCCGGCTGGGCCCGTAGTGCTGGGAGGTCGTGACGTGCTCAAGGTCGGCATCGTGGGGGCGACGGGATATACAGGGGTCGAGCTGCTTCGCTTGTTGCTCGATCACCCCGATGTGCGCATCGTCACGGTGACCTCGCGTACCGAGGCCGGTCGTCCGCTGGAGGCGCTGTTCCCCAATCTGCGAGGCTGGAGCACGCTGCGTTTCGAGGCGCCATCCACGGAACGGCTCGGTACCTGCGACCTGGTGTTCTTCGCCACGCCCAACGGTACGGCCATGCAGTGGGCCCCGGAGCTGCTCGATGCGGGCGTGCGGGTGATCGACCTGGCCGCCGACTTTCGGCTGAAAGACGCCGCCGAGTGGTCCCGGTGGTACGGCATGGAGCACGCCTGTCCGCAACTGCTGGCCGAAGCGGTCTACGGCCTTCCGGAAATCAACCGGGAGGCCATTCGCAGCGCACGGCTGGTCGCCAACCCCGGTTGTTATCCCACGGCCGTGATCCTCGGACTGCTGCCGTTGCTGGAGGCCGGTGTGGTGCGTGCCGGGAGCCTGATCGCCGATGCCAAGTCCGGCGTCAGTGGCGCCGGGCGCAAGGCACAGCGCCACACGTTGCTGGCCGAGGCGGGAGAGAACTTCCAGGCCTATGCAGTGGATGGGCACCGGCACCTCCCAGAGATCACCCAGACGCTGCGCGAGGTGTCTCCGGAGGCGGGGCTGACCTTCGTTCCCCATCTGTTGCCCATGATCCGGGGTATCCATGCCACCCTATACGCGGAGCTGCGCGAAGCGCGGGTGGACCTGCACGCCCTGTATCGCGAACGTTATGCAGGCGAGCCCTTCGTGGACGTGCTCGACCCCGGTGCACACCCGCAGACCCGCAGCGTACGCGGGACCAACCTGTGCCGGATCGCGGTCCACCATCCGCAGGAAGCGGGTCGCGTGGTGGTCCTGTCGGTCATCGACAACCTGGTCAAGGGTGCCGCAGGACAGGCGGTGCATAACATGAACCTGATGTTCGGCCTCGACGAGCGGGCCGGGCTGCACGCCATCGCCGTGCTGCCGTGAGGCAAAGCCGAAGGGGGCGTCCCTGGCAGGAGGGGCGGGCGAGCTGGTGCCTGGTGACGGGTTTCGCAGTATTTCTGGTGGGCATCACGCTCGGCTACTACGGCGTGAAATGGCTCCAGCAGGGGGAGGTACAGGGCAGAAGGGATTGCCAGCGGGAAGTGGCCCGGCTGGAACGGCAACGCGGCAAGCTCCTGGCCCGGCAGGCACGCCTCGACGAGGCCCTGCGCTTGGAACAGGAATCGACCCGGGCGCTGCGTGAGACCCTCGATGCGCAGTCCGCGCAGATCGCCGACCTGCAAAAGGAACTCGCTTTCTATCTGCATCTGGCGCGCTCGGCCTCCAAGGCCGACGGGCGGCTCATACGGGACCTGTGGATCAAGCCGCTGGCGCAGGACCGCCGGTTCCGTTTTCGGGTGACCCTGGTCCGGCCGGATCAGTCCAGACGTGCCATTCTGGGTACACTCACCCTATCGGTGGCCGGGCGCCGCGATGGCCACCAAGTGCGCCTCGAGGGCCGGGAGATCGACGCTGCCACCCCGCACCGGGTGGACTTCCGCTACTTTCAGGTCGTGGAGGGCGTGCTGGAACTGCCCCGAGGGTTCGTTCCCGAGACAGTTTCGGTGACTTTCAGGCCGAAGAAGGGGCGCAGTTCGGTGCGACGTTTCCCTTGGCCGTCCGCGCAGGCCCATGCCGAGGCTGCCGCCGAGGCCGTGTTGGAGCCCAGCGACTAGTGCTGCGCGTGCAGGCCTTCCAGCCATGCGGCGGTACTCGCACCGGATGCACTGGTGAGACAACTCGATCGATGCACTGAACAGGTGACCTCATGCGCAAGCGCAAGCGATTCAAGTCCGCCCGAATCAGTACACTCATCGGCAAGGACACCGACATCCAGGGCGATGTCTCGTTTCGGGGCGGGTTGCACGTCGAAGGACGGATTGTCGGCAACGTCCGCGCTCCGGAGGACGACCATGCATTGCTCATCCTGGCCGAGGGGGCCGTGATCGAGGGTGAGGTCCGCGTGGCCAACGCCATCATCAACGGGGTCGTGCGTGGCGACGTGCGGGTCTCGGAACAGCTGGACCTGGAGGAATCGGCACGGGTGGAGGGCAACGTCCATTACCGACTCCTGGAGATGCACCTCGGGGCCGAGGTCAATGGCAAGCTCCTGCATCACGACGAGCTCGAGCCGCCGCGCCTGGAACACCAGGGCGCGGTGGAACAGAAACAGGCGTCCGTCTCCTCGGGGCTCGAGGAGTGACCGGTGCCGGGCGGCGGGCTGGGCGAACACACGGTGGACATGGCGGTATTTGCGCCCGGATCGAACATCCGGGATAGTGAGCGGGTCCAATAGTCGATTCCATCATCATTGCAGCGCGTAGAGGAAAAGAGTCCATGCAGGAAATTCCAGTTTCCGTGGTCCCGAACGCCTCCGATGCCCCACTGCGGCTGTCGGACGCCGCAGTGGCCAAGATCCGTGAACTCCTCGACGAGGAGGGCAACCCGGAACTGAAACTGCGGGTGTTCGTCACCGGGGGCGGATGCTCCGGGTTCCAGTACGGCTTCGAGTTCGACGAACGGGCGGCAGAAGACGACATCGTCGTCGAGAAGGGCGGCGTGACCGTCCTCGTGGATCCGATGAGTGCTCAGTACCTGACGGGTGCAGAGATCGACTACCGCGAGAGCCTCGAGGGTGCCCAGTTCGTGGTCAACAACCCCAATGCCGTGAGCACCTGCGGTTGCGGCTCCTCGTTCACCGTTTGAGCGCGGGTCATCGCCGGGACATCCGGCCGGGATAGACCGCGCCCAGCACCACGGGCTCGGCGGCACCGGTCACCTCGGGCAGGTTGCCGGGCCGGTCGGCCAACGTCTCCCGCGCCAACCAGGCGAAGGCCATGGCCTCCACCCATTGCGCTGGCACGCCCAGTGTGGAGGTCGTGCGGATCCGTCGTCCCGGAAGGTGGGCGGCCAGGCGTCCCAGCAGGTGGGGGTTGAAGGCCCCGCCGCCGCAGACCAGGATCTCTGTGGCCTTCGGTAGCTCCGATTCGATCGCCTGCGCAATGCTGAGCGCGGTGAGCTCGGCGAGCGTGGCCTGGACGTCGGCCCCGGAAAGCGGCGGTTGCACGGCATCCAGGGCGCTCTGCAGCCATCCCAGATGGAAAAGCTCCGGCCCGGTGCTCTTGGGGGGTGGCTGGGTGAAGTAGGGCAGGGCCAGGAGCTGTTCCAACAGCCCTTGGTGGACCCGACCGGAGGCGGCCCAACGCCCTTCCCGGTCGAAGGCTTCGCCCCGCTGCGCACGGATCCAGGCATCGAGCAGGGTGTTGCCGGGTCCGGTGTCGAACCCGCTCACGGGCCCCCGGGCGGGAAGTAGGGTCACATTGGCGATACCCCCGATGTTCACCACCACCCGGTCGCGATCGTGACGCTGGAACACCGCGCGATGAAATGCTGGGACCAGAGGCGCACCCTGGCCGCCTGCCGCCATGTCGCGACGCCGTAGATCGGCCACCGTGGTGATCCCCGTGCGCTGGGCGATGCGGTTGGGGTCTCCGATCTGCCAGGTGAACGGATGCGGGCCGTGGGGCGCGTGCCACAGTGTCTGGCCATGACTGCCGATGGCACGGACCTGCTCCGGAGCCACCCCGGAGTCCTCTAGGAGCGTACAGGCCGCCTTG
>JALVEU010000356.1 GCA_027030565.1 Gammaproteobacteria bacterium
CTCGCCCACCTTGACCTTCTGTATGCTGGCATGCAGCCCCATGAGGGCCAATCGGGCCTTGAGCGCGTCTGCTTCGCCGTAGCGCTTGAAGGACCCGGCCTGGAGGATGTAGCGCCCCGCGGGAGTGGGCGGGGTCCGGGGGGGCTCGGACCGGGGTGTCCTTTGCTCACGAGGCTTGGGGGTGCGCCTGGCAGGCGTTTTCGGGCCGGACTCGTCGGCCGGTACCTCAACCTCGAAGTTCGGCAACAGCGTGTAGAAGTCGAAGCGGGATTCGGTCTGCGGCTCGGACAGGGACGCCTGGGGGCCGTGCGCCTTCCGTGGCTGCGGGCAGTCGGCCACGCCCTGGCCGATGCGGTAGCCGCCCGCCACATAGACCCCGAAGGCGGCGATCAAGCCCAGCCCGAATCCAGACAGGAACGGCACCCAGCCGGAGCGTCCGCTCGAGGACCTACGGGAGCGTCGGTAGTCTCGCGCCATGGCCTACATGCGCTCCGGGGCGCAGACGCCCAGCAGGCCCAGCCCGTTGCGAATCACTTGCTGGACGGCGAGGACCAGGCTGAGGCGGGCATTGCGCAGCGCCTCGTCGTCCACCAAGAAGGGGTGTGCGTTGTAATAGGTGTGGAACTGGTGGGCCAGCTCCCGCAGATAGTGGGCGATGAGATGTGGTTCGTGGGTCAGGGCCGCGCTCTCCACCAGCTCGGGGTAGCGGCCCAAGGCGGCGGTGAGGTCCGCCTCGTGAGGCTCCGTGAGCCTGGAGAGGTCCGCGCGATCCGGCTCGAAGCGCCAGCCCCTGGCCTGCAGCTGGTGCATGACACTGGCCACCCGGGCGTGGGCGTACTGGATGTAGTAGACGGGATTGTCCGCGGTGCGCGATTTGGCCAGGTCCAGGTCGAAGTCCAGGTGTTGCTCGGCCTTGCGCATCACATAGAAGAATCGGGCCGCATCCCTGCCCACCTCCTTGCGCAGCTGGCGCAGGGTGACGAACTCGCCACTGCGTGTGGACATCTGCACCTTCCGGCCGCCGCGCCAGAGCACGGCGAACTGCACCAGCAGCACGTCGAGGCGTTCGGGATCCTCCCCCAGGGCCGCCAGGGCCGCCTTGACCCGTGGCACGTATCCGTGATGATCCGCCCCCCAGACGTCCACCAGGCGTTCGTAGCCACGCTCGATCTTGTCCATGTGATAGGCGATGTCCGAGGCGAAGTAGGTGAACTGACCGTTCTCGCGTACCACCACGCGGTCTTTCTCATCGCCGAAGGCCGAGGAGCGGAACCAGAGGGCATTGCCATGCTCGTACACGTGTCCCGCCCTGCGCAGCCGTTCCACCGCCTGCATGACCAATCCCCGTTCGACCAGACCGCGCTCGGAGTACCATTCATCGTAGACGACCCCGAACTTCTCCAGGTCGTCGCGGATGTCGTCCAGGATGGTGGTGAGCGCCAGATCGAAGACGTAACGATAGCGGATGTCACCGAGCAGGGCCTGGGCGCGCGCGATGAGCGCATCGATGTGGGCCTCCTTGTCGCCTTCCGGGGCGTCGGGTGGAATCCCCGCGAAGACCCGTTCCACGGGCACCGCGTAGTCCTCGCCATGCTCCCGGTGCAGGGTCGCGGCGATGTCCCAGACGTAGTCCCCCTGGTAGCCGTTGGAGGGGAACTCCAGGTCCTGGCCGGCCAGCTCCAGATAGCGCAGCCACACCGAGGTGGCCAAGATGTCCATCTGACGTCCGGCGTCGTTGACGTAATACTCGCGATGGACCCGATAGCCCACGGCCTCCAGCAGGTTGGCCACCGTGGCGCCGTAAGCCGCCCCGCGCCCGTGGCCTACGTGGAGGGGGCCGGTGGGATTGGCGGAGACAAACTCCACCTGGACCGGTCGCCCCGCGCCCAGCTGGCTGCGTCCGTAGGCCTCGCCCTGTTCCAGTACGCGCAGGATCACCGACCGGTGCGCGCCTTCGTCGAGGAAGAAGTTGATGAATCCGGGGCCGGCGATCTCCACGCGCGCCACGGCCGGATGTGCGGGCAGCGCCTCTACGATGCGCCGCGCGAGTTCGCGCGGCTCGGTGCCGGCAGTCTTGGCCAGCGCCAGGGCCACGTTGGTGGCGTAGTCTCCGTGTGCCTTGTCCCGGGGACGCGTGAGGCGCGCGCGTTGGGCGGCGTCGGGGGGCAGCACGCCTGCCTCCTGGAGGCGTTTCAGTGCCTCGGCCAGCAAGGATTCGAGCGTCGCTTTCACGGGGGTTCGGGCGGTGCGGGAAGATCGGGATTCTAACTCAATAGAGGTCTTGGGGGTCCACGTCCAGGGACCAGCGGACTCGTCGCGCCTCCGGAAGGGAGCGCAGGGCTGCCAGCCAGGCATCCAGCACGATTTCCAGCGCGGCACGACGTGAGGACAGGGCGAGGAGTTGAGCACGCCAGCGGCCGGCGCGGCGTTCCATCGGGGCCGGGGCGGGGCCCAGGATCTCGACCTCGTCGCCGGGTGTGGTGCACTCGGCCACGCGCGCGAGTAACGCCTGGGGGGCCTCGCTGCTGGCCGACTCCGCTCGCAGCACGGCGAGCAGCCGCCAGGGCGGAAGGCTGGCGGCCCGGCGCTCTTCCAGGGCCGCCTGGGCGAACCGGGCATAGCCGTGGTGGACCAGCGTCTGCAGGAGGGGGTGTTCGGGCAGATGGGTCTGCAGCACCACCTCGCCGGGGCGTTCGGCGCGTCCGGCCCTTCCGGCCACCTGGACGACGGCCTGGGCAAGGCGCTCCGTGGCCCGGAAATCGGTGCTGTAGAGGCCCTGGTCGGCGTCCACGACGCCCACCAGCGTGACGCCCGGAAAGTGGTGTCCCTTGGAGAGCATCTGTGTGCCCACCAGGATCCGGTGTCGCCCGCTGCGCGCCCCTTCCAGCGCTGCCTCCAGGTGGCCTTTGCGCCGTGTGGTGTCACGGTCCACACGGATCGTGGACACCTCGGGAAACCGCTCGCGCAGGCGGATCTCCAGCCGTTCGGTGCCGGTGCCCAGCGGCATGAGCGAGGCACCGCCACACGCCGGGCAGGCACTGGGCGCTGCCTGCCTGCGGCCGCAGTGATGGCAGTGCAGGGCGCTGTCGGCACGGTGAAAGGTCATCCGTGCGTCGCAACGCTCGCAGCGGGCACCCCAGCCACAGTCGGGGCAGAAGAGCACGGGTGCGAAACCGCGCCGGTTGAGGAACAAGAGCACCTGGCCGCCAGCGCCCAAGTGGTGCCGGATGCGGGCCTCCAGGGCCGCCGAGAGGCCGTCCACGGGCCTGTCGCGCCGCAGGTCCACGAGACTGAAGCGAGGCGGCGTCGCTGCACCGGCTCGCCGGGGCAGCACGCTGCGCAGATAACGCCCGATCTGCACGTTGCGCAAGGACTCCAGCGAAGGTGTGGCCGAACCCAACACCACCGGAATACCCAGCTGTCGACCGCGGACCACGGCGAGATCGCGTGCGTGATACCGAAAGCCCTCCTGTTGTTTGAACGAGGGGTCATGCTCCTCGTCCACCACGATCAGTCCCGGCTCACGCAGGGGTACGAACACCGCCGAGCGCGTGCCCACCACCACGCGCGCCCGCCCGCTCCGGGCAGCGAACCACACCCGGTGTCGCTCCGCATCGCTCAGCCCCGAATGCAGCTCCAGCACGGGAACGCCCAGCCCGGTTCGGAAGCGCTCCAGGAGCTGCGGGGTGAGTCCGATCTCGGGCACCAGCACCAGGGCCTGGCGGCCCTGCTCGAGGGTGTGGCGGATGGCCGCGAGGTAGACCTCGGTCTTACCGCTGCCGGTCACCCCGTCGAGCAGGTGGACCCGAAAGCCTCTTCCGGCCTCGGTGATCTGCGCCACGGCCTGTGCCTGCTGGCTGTTGAGCCTGGGTGGGGGCTGCGGAACGGGTGGTGCGGGCATGTCGGGCACCGCCTCCGCCAGACCCTTGGCCGCCAGCGCCCGGGCGTGCGGGCGCCATCCGGGAAACTCGGCATCAAGCGCGGGCTCGCTGAGGCCCTCGGGGTGCAGTGCGAGCACATTGGCCAAGGCGCGCTGACGCGGGGCGCGCGCCAGCGCTGCACG
>JALVEU010000357.1 GCA_027030565.1 Gammaproteobacteria bacterium
GGCAGGGCCGGCACGAGGCCGCGCCCGCAGCGTAAGGCCCGGGGCAGTGCCGCAGCCACCACTTCACCGATGGGATGGCGATAGTAACGTGAGGCCCAGGCCACCAGGTCCAGCAGCGAACGGTCCAGTACCGGTTGTTCGTCGAGCACTGCCTCTACGCGACGCAACCGCGTGGTCTCCACGGCGGCCGGTCCCTGGCCCATCACCACGCCGATCAACCGCCTGCGGCCGAACGGCACCCGCACGCGCACGCCGGGTGGCGCCTTCCAGTCCCGCCGGGGCGGCAGGTAGTCGAGCGTGTCGGGCACGGGAACGGGTACCGCGACCTTCCATACGTGCCCGCCGTCCAGGTCCCCGGCGCCTGATGTTGCCGTCACTTGTTCATCCTTGGTTGTGTGTGGTTTGCCTAAGACCTTCTAGGCGCGAGGAAAAGCAGGTTGTCCACACGATCTGTGGATAACTCTGTGCATTGTGTGTTGCAAAACGCGCAGAGGCCTGCTGGTATCGACTCGGTCTTTGATATGGTCAAAATTTTGTCACTCTGAAAAGCTGCGTGGTATCAGGGTGTTACAGAACCACCCGCATGGCCGCCCGGGCACGTGGTGGGCAATCAGACGGACGCCTTGGGGGACGGGTGGTGAGTGTGCACAACTGCCCTGCAGGGGCCCGCGTATCAGAGGTCCGGGCAGCCGGAATCTTCGCACGGAGGGTGGTCGACCAATCCCGGCCGCGGCATGCCGATTCGATGGATGTGTCCACCGGCGAAGTCCAGGACATAGAGTTCACCATCGTGGTCTTCGGCGAATGAGGCGATCCGCAGATCAGTCCGGGCCAGCACCTCCCGGATATCGTGGTTGTGACCGCTGCGGCGCAGTCCCCACACGGTGCCCGAGACGAAGTCCCCGAACACGTACACCCCGCGCAGCCCGGGCATCTTCCGACCCCGATAGACGTAGCCCCCGATGACCGCGCGCCCTTCCTCGGGATTGGGGTATTCGGCCACCGGGAACACCAGGGCATCCCGTGGCGGGCAACCTTCGGGGCGAAAGGGGCGGGTGCCTTCGTAACAGCGCCAGCCGTAGTTGCCGCCTGGGTGGATGATGTCGATCTCTTCGACCGCGTTCTGGCCCACGTCACCGGCCCAGAGCGTCCCAGTGAGACGATCGAAGCTCCAGCGCCACGGGTTGCGCAGCCCGTAGGCGAAGATTTCCGGGCGGGCCCCGGGCCTGTCCACCAAGGGGTTATCGGCCGGCACGCGATAGCCCTGCGGGACGGAAACGTCGATGCGCAGGATGGCACCGAACCAGTTGCTTGGGTCCTGTGCCCGATTTTCCGGGTCGCCGGCCGCGCCCCCGTCTCCGAAGCCGATGTAGAGCATGCCGTCCGGGCCAAAGGCGAGGTGCCCGCCATTGTGGTTGGTGTATGGCTGGCGCAGGGTGAGCACCACGGACTCGCTGTCCGGGTCCAGGCGCCCACGGGCATCCATCCGGTACCGGGCGATCACCGACTCCAGCTGCCCACGGGTGTAGGAGAGGTAGACCACACGACTGCGCGAGAAGTCTGGAGGGAAGGCCAGGCTCAGGAGACCGGCCTCCAGGGGGCCGGCGTTGACCCGCTCGGTGAGATCGGCGACCAGCGTGGTTTGCGAGGCCCCGGGATCGTTGGGGAATCGATGGATCCGACCGGCCCTTTCCACCACGTACCAGTCCCGCGTCGCCGGGGCTTGGACAAGCCACACCGGCTGCTCGAAGCGCAGCCGGGGAAAGGCGGGCTCCAGCCGTACGACCGCCGCGTCCAAACCTGCCGCGGCGGCCAAGCCGATGCAGCCAAGCAGGACCGACCGGAGCACACGGAAGCACCGGATATCCCCGTGACGGGCAGGTTGGTGGCGCGCAGCGGACATGCCTCACCACTTTGCGCCGCAGATGGCCGGCGCGCAAGGGTCAGGGCCGGAGGTGGATCAGAACACCGAGGCGCTCAACTCATTGACCGCCTGCAGCATCTCCGGGTCGTCCGTGAGCGCTTGGGAGATGGCGCTGGCGCAGGCGTGCACCGGGTCGACGCCGGAGACGATGAGCTTGGCCGCGTGCACGAGCAGCCGGGTGCTCGCCCCCTCGTCCAGGCCGTTGCCCTTGAGGTTGCGGGTCATGTGGGCGAACTTGACGAGTTGCTTTGCCGTGGTCTCGTCGATGCCCGTCTCGGTCTGCACGATCTTCTGCTCGGTGGCCGCATCGGGGTAGTCGAACTCCAGGGCCACGAAGCGCTGGCGGGTGCTCTGCTTGAGGTCCTTGAGCACACTTTGATAGCCGGGGTTGTAGGAGATGGCCATGCAGAAATCGGGAGGGGCCTGGAGCAGCTCGCCGCGTTTCTCCATGGGCAGGACCCGGCGGTCGTCGCACAGGGGGTGGATGACCACGGTGGTGTCCTTGCGTGCCTCGACGATCTCATCCAGATAACAGATGGCGCCGGCTCGCACGGCTCGCGCCAGGGGGCCGTCCACCCAGACGGTCTCGCCGGCGGTGACCAGATACCGGCCCACCAGATCGGAGGCCGTGAGGTCCTCGTGGCAGGAGACGGTGATCAGGGGGCGCGCCAGCCGCCAGGCCATGTGCTCCATGAACCGGGTCTTGCCGCAGCCGGTAGGGCCCTTGAGCAGTACGGGCAGCTGGTTGCGATAGGCGGCTTCGAAGATCTCGATCTCGTTGCCGACCGGCTCGTAGTAGGGTTCTTCGGTGACCCGGTATTCCTCGGGTTTGAAGGTCCTCGCGGTCGATTCCATGGTCGGTCCTCATCACTGCCTTATTCGGTCACCCTACCGGCCGCGCCGCGCGGGCTTCAACCCTGCGCCAGCCATGGGTTTGCAGGATCGGGCCGGCGAATCACTACTAAAACGTATCTATTTGCTTATACGAAATTTCGATGGTTCCGGAAGGGGGTGTTCCCTGGAA